>CAYJHG010000092.1:0-6248 GCA_964369535.1 uncultured Desulfovibrionaceae bacterium | reverse complement strand
GCGGCTTAACATCTCCACCTTCTAGTAGCGGTGGTAGTAGCAGTGGCGGCGGCGGCTTAACATCTCCACCTAGCAGCGGTAGTGGCGGTAGCAGTGGCGGCGCTCAACCTAGTGGCGGTAGCAGTGGTGGCGCTCAACCTAGTGGCGGTAGCAGTGGTGGCGCTCAACCTAGTGGCGGTCAAAATAGCGGCGGCAGCAGTGGTGGCGCTCAAGAGGAACAACTTAAATCTCAAGTGAACAAATTTTTAGAAATGATGCTAAAGGGATTATAAGCATAAGTATTTATAAAAAAATATAAGGAAAATTCATGAAAAAAATAGTTATATTCACTACATTATGTTTATATTTCACTCTTCCTGCTTATGCAGACCAACTTGTCCCAACTAGCTTGGATATATTAGACAAACAACGTCAAGAAATACCTGCGCCTCTCGCAACTCCAAGCCCAGTTCTCGAAGCAAGTCAAGAGTATGATTCAAGCAATGATACAAGTCAGGCTTTTTTACTCACAAATATTGTTATTGACGGTAATAGCGTGTTGACTGATGAGCAGTTGTTAAGTCCTTTTAAGCAATATTTTGGGCAAAGCATAAGCTACAATCATTTGCGCTCCATGGTAAATGAAATGACACATATGTATCGTGAGAAAGGATATATTCTCAGTCGTGTTGTTTTACCTGAGCAAACAGGAAGTATGGATGGGCTTACAGTTCAGCTGAAAGCCATTGAGGGCTATATAGCTAATGTGCGCTATCAAGGCGATGAAAAATTTGTTGAGCAATTTCAATCTTATTTCTCTCGTGCTGAGAAAAAAATGCTTGCTATGCGCCCTTTGAATTACAATACTTTAGAAAGCTTGCTCTTGCGTGTTCAAGACGTTCCGGGGCTTGTAATCAGCACTACTGTTGAAGCTACAGCAGACGGTAGTGTTGGCGCAAGCGATTTAGTTATCAGTGTTGACCGTAAAGTTTTGAGCGGTTATTTGGGCATGAATAATAATGGAACCGATTCTTCAGGGCCTTATTTATTAAATGTAGGGCTAAGCGCAAGCTCCTTTCCTTTAATTGGTTTAGAGGCTAATGTCCATTACGGGCAAGCGACGCAACATGAAGAATACAGCTTCTGGCAAGCAGGACTTTCCTATCAGTTTGCAAATGGCTTGAATTTACAAGGAAACTATGGGCAGAGTTATAGCCCCGAACCGAACTCAGAATTTGCTCGCTTGTTTGATTATGAAAGTAATAGCACTTACTTCTCTTTAGGCGCTTCCTATCCCATCATACGCTCACGTGATATGAACTTAAACTTCAGCACATTTTATAATTATCGTAACAGTGATTCAGAGTTTTTAGGCAGTACTTACACAAAAGAAAAAATGCGTAACCTTGCATTTTCGCTTGACTTTGACTTTGCTGATAACTTTGGTGGTGTAACCCAAGTTTCTCTTGGCTATACACGTGGTCTTGATGTGGATAATGCAAGCGATTTCGACATAAACTCTGCACGTCCAAGTGTTGCGGCTGAATATAATAAGTTAAACTTCTATCTTGCTCGCAATCAGCAGTTAGGAAATGATTTCAGCCTTTTTGCCTCTACTGTAGGACAAACTGTGGATAGTCCTTTATTCTCTTACGACCAGTTCTCACTTGGTGGCAATCAATACGGGCGTGGCTATGAGCCTGGCACTATCAATGGCGATCTAGGTATTGCACTTATGGCTGAATTACGCTGGACTTATTATGCTGAGAATTACACAATCCAACCCTTTGTTTTTGCTGATTGGGGAAGCGCACGCTATCTGAAAACTTCTGATTTTGACACAAACTGGGAAGATCTTTCTTCCACTGGTGCTGGTGTCAACATTGCAGGATTTTGGAATAATTTCCCTGATTTATCAGCCACTTTCTATGTAGCAAAACCTCTAAAAACTTTCGAGTACATAGATAATGACGACTGGAAAGCGAACTTCTCATTCACCTTAAGTTTTTAGGAGAGCATTGTTCAAATAAGCTAGTTTTATTCACATATTAGCTATAGTAATTTTAGATAAAATTACTACCCTGACTGTAATAGCAGGCAAATACTGCATAGGCATGAGTGAATTTTATTGCACTTATGCCTATGCAAATTGCTTTAAAGGACTTGTACAGGGCTTGTACAAAAACGCATTTTGCAACATGGTATTAACAAGGAAAGGGTTTATGATTTTCATCATAAACTCTATACGAATACAAGTAAATACTGTTCTTATACACTTTGACATTTAATTTGTCGGAAGTTATTATTAAAAAGTGCATAAATTGTTTTTTATTACTGGCGCAAAAAAACATGTCATAAATAAGGGTAAAAGGATGTACTTAGTTTCCATTAAAAAATTTATTTTGTGTTTTTGCTTGATTATGCAAAGTCTTTTTTTTGCTCCTTTATTTTTGTATGCAAATGAAGCAAAAGACCATGTAAATATTTTAGTGCTTTCTTACTATAATTACAATTACTCTTGGCATAAAAATGTTGTTTCTTCTATCAAGGCATATCTCGAAAAAGAAAACATTTCAGCTACACTTTTTGAAGAAAGCATCGACTATAGGGCGAATTTAGATATTTCTCATCATGAATTAAACAATCTTCACGCAAAACATTATCGAGAAAAATATAAGAAAAATCACTTTGATGTGATTATAACTATAGAAACACAAAATTTTATCATAGATTATCGTGACACTCTTTTTCCAAATATCCCTGTGTTATTTTGTCGATTAACAAATGACTATAAACATGTTTTATCAAAAGTAGTTAATTCAACGGCAACTGTTGATGAAAGATCCGCTCAGAAAATTCTTGATATCGCAATAGCAAATCACAAAAACATTAAAAATGTAATAGTAATTCAAGATGAATCTTCTACTTCGATTGAAGCAGTAAAGGAAATAAAAAGCAAGAAGTCTTCTTATCCTAATCATAGTTTTTATTATATACAACCAGTTAACGACGCTGAATTTATTGAACAAATGCAACTTCTCCCACAAGATGCTTTTATTTTAGAAACAAGCCATTTTTCATCACCACGCTTGGAAACAACTTCAAACAAAGAATATACGCAGTCAATTAGCTATGAATATGCGTATACACCAGTTTATACTGTATGGGATCAAGCAATTGGAAATGGTGCTATTGCGGGTCAAGACACCCATGCTAGCGAACATGGCAAGGCATTAGGCGAAATGCTTGTTCAGATAATAAATCAAGGAAGTGCAGTTGATGTCAAAGCTGAGATAATTCCAACACGTACAGTTATTATTGACTATGAAAAGTTTATAAAATTTTCATTAAATGAAAGAAATTTTCCTACGGGTAATTACATATTTATTAATAAAAGCCCTTCATTTTATGAGAAACATAAGCCTGTATTGCAAATTGCTACACTTGTGTTTTTTATACTTTTTCTTCTTTTGTGTATAGTTTCTCTTTTATTAATAAAGCAAGCATTGAAAAAACAAATCTTGATAAAAGAAATGCAAGCCTTAGAGAAAGAAAAAGCGCTCAATAAAGAAATGCTTACTAGAAGTAAGATGCAGTCTCTGGTTACTTTTTCACGTGGTATTGCCCACGATTTAAGCACACTTTTACACAGTGTTATGGCCTGCTCACAGCTTGCAAAATCTTCTGCCCGTGGTAATACACAGGTAGTAGAAGATATTAATCATGCAATATCTGCCACAGAAAGTTGTCTTAATCTCTTAGATAGTATGGCATCTGCCCAAAAGAAAAAGCTTGAACACATTGACATTATAGAAGAATTATATACAGTAACTATGCTTTTAGCAAAACAATTACCGGAGAATATCACTCTTCAAGTAGTCAAGACAGATTTTTTAGAACAAGAACCTTTTATGGTTTTTGCCTCACACGAACATATATTGAGAATTTTTCAAAACTTAATCAATAACGCATGTCAAAGCATTGGAGTAAAAGGAAGTATAATTATACGCCTTTGTAAGAAAAATGAAAACAGTATAAATATCTTTATAGAGGACACAGGAAAAGGAATTTCGCAAGATGTGAGAGATAATATTTTTGACCCATATTATACAACACGCAAAACAGAAGGTGGTTCAGGGCTTGGTCTTTTTATTGTCCACAGATTACTTTCTGCGTGTAATGCTAGTATCATTTTAGCAAAATCAGATAAAAATGGAACAATTTTTTGTTTAAACTTTCCTCGAGCAAATTAAATATAAAGTAAGTACAGGTATGTTATGAAAAATATTCTTATTGTTGATGATACACTAGAAATGCGATATGCACTAAAAAGAATTATAGAAAGTGCAGGCTACACTGCTTCTATTGCTACATCTTTAAACGAAGGTTTAACTTTATATAATCATGTGGAATTTAGCACCGTTTTTCTTGATGTTTGTTTGCCTGATGGAAATGGTTTAGATTTTATTTCTAAGTTTAAATCCTTAAATGGTAGCCCTGAAATAATTTGTATCACTGGCTATGGCTCTGAAGAAGATGCTGAAATAGCGATCAAGCGTGGAGCGTGGGATTATATTTCTAAAAACTCTTCGATAGAAGAATTGACCGAAATACTACATGCAGTAATTGATTTTCACAATAAAAAGCAAAATTATCAAGAAAACATCTCCTTTGTTCACGAATACCCCATTATTGGCAAAAATTATCTTTTAAATGAAAGCGTAAATTCTATTACGAAGTATGCACAAACAGATGCAAATATTCTTATATTAGGTGAAACAGGAACAGGCAAGGAATTATTAGCAAAAACAATACATGAAAATAGCCTACGTAAGAATGAACCCTTTATTACTGTAGACTGTGCAAGTATTCATGAGGAGCTTATTCAAAGTATATTGTTTGGACATGCCAAAGGAGCTTTTACAAGCGCACATGCAAACTCACTAGGAATTATTCAGCAAGCAGAAAATGGAACACTATTTTTAGACGAAATTGGGGAGCTTTCTCTTGTATCACAAAAAGTTTTACTGAGAGTTTTACAAGAAAAAATATTCACACCAGTCGGCTCAAGTCAAACAATAAAATCTAATTTTAGATTAATTTCTGCAACGAATAAAGATTTGCCACAAATGGTTAAAGCCGAAATGTTTAGAGAAGATTTGTTCTTCCGCATACAAACATCTACGCTCACTCTTTCGCCTCTTAGAATAAGAGAAGACGATATTCTTACTATTGCAGACTATTTTGTAAAATACTTTAGTAAGGCTTTCAATTTAAAAAAACATAGTATGAGCCAAGGTTTTATACAAGCGATATGTGAATATCAATGGCCAGGGAATATACGCGAACTACGCAATGCTATTGAATATGCAATTATTGCGGCACATAAAAATTCCGATTTACTTGTTCAGCACTTACCTATTAATATAAAAGCCTATATATCTAAGTTACGTTTTTCACAAAAAAATATAAAAACAGAAGAACAAGCCTTAGACGCATTTCCAACATTTTTTGAATTTAGTGTAGAACAAAAAAAGATAATTGAGAAGAATTATCTTGACTTACTATTTGATAAAGCTGGAAATAGTACCAAAAAAAGAATGGAACTTTCTGGACTTTCAAAGTCTAGATATTATGCTTTGCTACAAAAACATAGTATTTCAAGTTAGATTAATAGAGTGTCCTTTTTTTTGGGAAAATATAGTGTTTTAATAAAATGTAAAACTCAAACTAAATATAATATATTGAAAATACTAAAAATTTATTAAATGGAATATTTATTGCTTCTCTTGTGAATATTATTACTTTTAGGGAGGAGTATTATGAAATATCATTTAATACTTGGTTTGATTGTTGCCCCATTAGCTGGCTTATGCGGACAGTTTGCCGCTGGTCTTGGGGTTTTAGCATGGGTAGTTTTTCTTTCATGGGCTGGTTTCTTTGCCGCTGGTGGTAGAATAGAAGGTCTGAAGAAAATTTCTCTATCGTCTTTGGTGGGTTATGCTGGCGGTTATGCAGCATTTGAACTTGCTTCAATGAGCACAATGAGCAATCCAATATTACTTCCATTGGCTGGCGTTCTTTTTGTTATATGTGCTTTAGGTGGCCTTAGGTTCTTTTTTGTGCCTGGAGCTTTTTTAGCCTGTGCGTCGTATTTTGGCGGTGGAGCCCTACCTTGGGAAACATTTATCTCTCTATTGATTGGTATTATCTTGGGCTATGTTTCTGAATTTATAGCTCTTAAAATATTTCAAAAAGTATAGAAAACA
>CAYJHG010000091.1:0-6312 GCA_964369535.1 uncultured Desulfovibrionaceae bacterium | reverse complement strand
TGAGGGTATGCTTGTGCAGCATACCCTCAAAGTATAGTAGAAAACTATTTAGGGTTAATTTCACCAACATAAACGCGCTTGCCATCTTTGTATTCTACGATACCGATGGGCATTTCTGCGTCATGGGTTGCGTTGATGGTCAACACACCAAGAGGTGTTGGCAAATCTTTGATTGTAGCAAGAGCAGCGGTGATGGACTCAGGATCTGCTTTGCCGGCACGCTTGATAGCGTCCATGATCATCATGTAGCTGGTGTAACCAAGAGTAGAGTTGAAGTTTGGCTCTTTTTTGAAGGTGTCTCTCCAATTTTGAGTGAATTTTTTAGCTTCTTCGTTCATGTTTGGCATGTCAGGAGCATAAGGGAAACCGGTAAGAAGGAAGCCTTCAGCTGCTTTACCTGCAATTTTAACTGTGTCTGGGTTATCCATGGCGTCAGCACCCATAAGGCGGAATGTTGCACCAAGTTCGCGAGCTTGCTTCATGATAATAGCGCCTTCGGCAAAATAGGCGGGCATGAAAACAATGTCAGGCTTTTTAGAAATAAGTTCGGTAAGTTGAGCTGTGAAATCTTGGTCGCCAGAGCTGTACTTAAGTTCAGCCACAATTTCGCCACCAAGTTTTTGGTAAGCACGTTTAAAGAAAGCAGAAAGACCTACTGCATAATCGTTAGAAACGTCCATAAGTACGGCAGCTTTTTTAAAGCCAAGATTTTTATAAGCATAGGTGGCAGCGCCAAGGCCTTGATAAGGATCGATAAAACAAGCGCGGAAGTAATATTTTTTGCCTTGGGTAACAAGGGGGCTTGTACAAGATGTGCCTACCACAGGGGTTTTGGCTTTTTCAGCAACTTCGCCACCGGCCATGGCCAAAGAAGAGCCATATGTGCCGATGATTGCATTTACTTTATCACGCTCTGTAAGGCGCTTCACAGCGTTTGCTGCTTCCACTTTGTCAGACTTATTGTCCACTACAACCAATTCTACAGGGCGACCCAATATGGTGGGCATTTCCTTGTGTGCCAATTGCACACCTTCAAGCTCCAACTGTCCGCCAAAGGCATTTTGGCCAGTAAGTGGCATGTATAAGCCTATTTTAATGGGCTCTTCAGCGGCCATAGCAGGGCTTACGCTAAAAAGCATTACAAGAGCAACAGCCAAAAAATACACATACTTAGTAAACTTCATCCGGGTTTCCTCCATAAAGGGGCATAATAGGGTTAGTGCAATTTTGTTGAAACATAATGTCATAAACGCCATACAATACAATTTTTAGGCGCAAATGGCAACACAGTTAAAATGGGGCTTCGTGCTAAAAAAATGCAATAAAGTATATTGTGAAAAAAAGGGCATGAATAGTCAAAAAAACAGTTATGCGTTGACCTTTTTTATGAGCTGTGGCAAGTTTGTCTATAGCTGTAATTATCAGTAAAAGTGCATTTCGTATGGTTCATTGAAGTTGGAAATTTCTCTAATGTGTAACATTGAAGGTGACTATAAAATGCATCCCAAACTTGATTTATCACAATTTGAATTTGCTATTAAAGCCATTGACACGCATACAGCCGGCGAAAGCACGCGTGTTATTTATGAAGGTATTGCACCACTGCAAGGCGCCAGCATGATGGAAAAAAAACTGCAAATGGAAAAGCAGTACGACTATCTACGCACAAGCCTTATGCTGGAACCCAGAGGGCACCACGACATGTTGGGGGCTGTTCTTTGTGAACCTGTGCACCCTGAATGCGCTGCCGGAGTAATCTTTATAGATACAGGCGGTTTTTTAAATATGTGCGGGCACGGCACCATTGGCGTGGCCACCATGCTTGTGGAAACGGGCGTGGTTAAAGCTGAAGAACCCTATACGCATATTAATCTTGATACACCGGCCGGTGTAATTCGCACAAAAGTTGCTGTAAAAAATGGTAAAGCTGTAGAAGTTTCCCTTATCAATGTGCCGTCTTTTGTATATAAAGACGTAGAAATACAGGTGGATGGCAAAAAAATAGCTTTGACCATAGCCTTTGGGGGCAGTTTTTTTGCCCTTGTGGATACGCAAAAAACTTTGGGAATGGAGTATATCACAGCTAAAGACGTGCCGCATTTATCGGTGCTTGGTGAAAAAATCCGTAAGGTTGTCAATGATACCATTGCCATGCAGCATCCTTCTTTACCCATAAACACTCTTGACCTTGTGGAATTTTATGGGCCAAGTCCCAATCCTGAAAAAGCCCATATGCGCAATGTGGTCATTTTTGGTGAAGTTCAGGCCGACCGATCCCCTTGCGGCACGGGTACTTCTGCTAAATTAGCGCATTTGCACGCTCACGGTAAAGTACAAGTGGGCGAAGACTTTTTGTATGAAAGTTTTTTGGGAACCGTTTTTCGAGGGCGCATTCTTGAAACGTGTAAAGTGGGAGAATTTGCAGCGGTTTTACCAGAAATAACAGGTTCTGCCTATATTACAGGGCAAGCCACTTACGTTATAGATTCGCAAGACCCGGTAAAGTACGGCTTTTCCGTGGGATAATCTGTGCCATGATAGGTTGTTAGTATTTAATTGCAACCATCATATATATCATACTCGTATGCAAAATGGAGGAAAGCATACCAAAAAAATTTAAGGAAATAACGTTAACACTTAAAGGAGATTCTTGATGAAATGCTTTAAAGTTATGCTGGTTTTGTTGTTGACTGTTTGTTTGAATGTGGGCGCATATGCTGAAGCCGCAGATAAAATCACTGTGAGAGTAGCGTATGTAACAGGCCCCGGTAGTGTGTATGATATTTGTGCCAAAAAATTTAAAGAACTTTTGGATAAAAATGGCGGTGGCCGTTTTGAGGTAAAATTGTATCCTGCCACCTTAACCCAAAGTGATTCTGAGGGCGTGGATATGACCCGCGCCGGCAACCTTGAAGTCATGATTGCCACTTCCGGTAACTTGGTGGGTTTTGTGCCTGAAACAGAAGTTCTTGCTTTGCCTTTCTTGCTTGAGCCAGGCAATCACCTTGAAAAAGTTCTTGCTTCCGAAGTGGGACAATCTCTTCTTGATAAATTCAGCGCCATCGATGGCATCACCGCTTTAGGTTATTCTGAAGACGGCTGGCGTAATATCCTTACCAAGGATGTAGTCATCAATAAGCTTGAAGACTTAAAGGGTGTGCGCATCCGTACTATGGATAATGAAATCAACTCTACCATGTACAAAGCCTTGGGTGCTGTGCCTGTGCCTGTGGCCTATCCTGAGTTATTTACAAGCTTGCAAACTGGCGTTGTTGCCGGTCAAGACAACAGCTTTATCGTATCTCAAGCTGACGGATTTACAGAAATTTCCAACGCTGCCGCCATGGTATTGCACTTTTATGCCTCCGCTGTAATTTTGGCAGGTGATAAGTGGTATGACAAGTTGAGCAAAGCTGACCAAGAACTCATTAAAAAGACCGCCATGGAAGCAGGTGCATATCAACGCGCTTGGTTCATGGAGCAAGATATTGCCCTTTCCAAAGAATTTGAAAAGAAAGGTTGGACCATCACCTATCCTAACGATATGGATAAGTGGCGTGCAGCAGTGCAACCTGTGTATGAAGCAGCTTATAAGAAAAACCCCGAATGGCGTGAAATTGTAGAAAAAATCAACAAAATGCGCTAAACTTCTCTGTGGCGAAAAGCTTTGCTTTATATGGAAAAAGCTTTTCGCCACTTCGCTCTTTTTCACTACTTCCACCGGCGAATTACGCCTATGAAACGAGATAGCTATGGAAAAACTCATTGTGACATTACTAAAAATTGGTAATGGAATTGATAAAATATGTCGTGTGGTACTTGGTTTGCAAATGCTTGTCATTGTATTTTTAGTAATTGCACAATTACTTTTACGGCCTTTTGATATGTCTATCCGCTGGGCCTATGAACTGGCCACGCTCACCTTTGTTTGGTCAACCATGGTTGGTTCGGCCGTTGCGGTAAAAAGCTTATTGCATATAGGCCTTGACTCTGTGGTCTATGCTCTTAAGCCAAGACCTCAATTTTACATGCGCGTGGCGTCATATGTATTTCTTTTCATAGGACTATTTATTTTTATTTATGCCAGTACCAATTATACTCTAAGCAGTGCTCGCTCTGTGGCAACCTTGCCATTCATTCCCATGAAGTATGTTTTTGTTTCACTACCCTTGGGCGGCCTTGTGATGTTGTATCATTCTGTGGTGCAATTTTTAGAGCTTCTTTATGTGGGTGAAGTGCCTTCGCCGGATGTGTACGACGAAGACGATTTTGCGGAAAGGAGGGTATAATATGGTTTCCCTCATGTTCGTAGCCTTTTTCGTTTTACTTGTTACCGGTATGCCCATTGCCTTTGTGCTGGTGCTTTCCACAATTGCTTACATGTTGGCCACGGGCGACATTAACTGGACCCTTGTGCCACAGCGAATTTTTTATGGTTCCAACTCCTTTACCATGCTGTGCATGCCCTTCTTTATTTTGGCGGGCAACCTTATGAATCAAGGGGGCATAACCATGCGCCTTGTGCGTTGCGCCCAAGCCTTTGTGGGGCATATACGCGGTGGTTTGGCCATGGTGGACGTGGTTGTGTGTATGATGTTTGGCACTGTTTCCGGTTCTGCTGTGGCCGGTACTTCGGCTGTGGGCTATTTGCTCATTCCGGCCATGCGCAAAGAAGGCTATGACGCGCCCTTTGCAGCGGGCTTAACAGCTGTTGCTTCCACCTGTGCTCCTATCATTCCCCCAAGCCTTGCCTTTGTTATTTATGGTTCTGTGGTGCGCACATCGGTGGGTGACCTTTTTATAGCAGGCATTGTTCCCGGCATACTCATGGGAGCGTGCATGATGGTTATTGTGGCTGTGTATGCCAATAGACGCAATTACCCACAGTTAGAACGCGTGCCTGTAATGGATCGCATAAAGGCGGCTTTCAATGCTTTGCCTTGCATCGGTTTGCCCGTGGTGGTGCTTGTGGGCATTATGTCCGGTTGGTTTACTCCCACGGAAGCAGCGGCCGTTGCGGTTATATATTCGTTTTTACTTTCTACCTTACTGTATCGTTCGCTTACCATGAAAAAAACATGGCAAGCCCTTATCAATACAGGCATTGACACTGCAGCCATCATGCTTATAGTGGGGGCATCGTATTTATTTGGTTGGGTAATCTCTAATGAGCAATTACCCTTACGCTTAACAGAAGCTCTTTTAGCTTTTGACGTACCCGTCTATGTGAAGCTATTGCTCATCAACCTTGGCTTGCTTGTGGTTGGCATGTTCATGGACAGCGTGCCTGCCATATTGTTGGTATCACCCATTTTGGCTCCGGCTATGCTAAGCCTTGGCCTTTCGCCCATTCAGGCCGGTATTGTAATTTGCATGAACTTGGTTATTGGTTTATCCACGCCGCCGGTGGGTGTGTGTTTATACACAGCCACAAACATTGCTCGTTGCAATTTTTCAGACACGGTTAAGGCGTCCATGCCCTTTACCTTAGCGTCTATTTTTGTATTGATGCTCATGACCTATGTTCCTTTCTTGTCACAGGTCATGTTCACCTTTATGGGCAGATGATCCGCTGTTTTTAGTAAATGAAAAAGCCCTCTGCGCTATTGTGTAGAGGGCTTTTTACATGTCATGTATAGTGCTTTTAAATGTTTTTAAGCAATGAATAAAGCATGGCGTCGGCCTGCAAGGCAGCAGCTTGGGTTACGCGCGGAGCCAATGGCGGAAAAGTGTCCGAACTTGAAGTGAAATCTCCCACCAAAATAAGATTTTTTCCAAAATCACGCCGTTGCATGGGGTCCCCCCCAAGGCCGGAAATACCGGAAGCACTCACCGTAAAACGCTCTTGCAAAAGAGCTTGCTCCACAAAAAGGCGTTTGCTTTGCACTTCGTCCAAGGCTTCAATCCAATATTTTGTTTTACCAAGCATGGCAGGCAAATTGTTGATGTCCAAAAAAACATTATGCTTTTCCGCTTGAATATAGGGGTTTAATCGTAATAAAATTTCTTCAAGCGCTTCTACTTTAGCCTTACCTACATGCTCAGGAAAATAATACTGCCTATTCAAATTAGACGCGTCCACTGAATCGTGGTCTATAAGAATAAAATGCTCAATGCCACTGCGCGCAAGTAATAAAGCCACATTGGAACCAAGCCCGCCGGCACCGGCAATGCCTACACATGCTTGGCGTAAAATATGCCTTTCTTCTGCACTAAAATATCGTTCTAAACCTTGCCGTAACATATTTTTTGTTTTTCTCCTTCCCCCCACACCCCTCATCCTCTACCAAACACGCTAATTTAGCGTTTTTT
>CAYJHG010000090.1:0-6344 GCA_964369535.1 uncultured Desulfovibrionaceae bacterium | reverse complement strand
AAATGGATATGGGAACGCAGCCGCGTGGTAGAATTTAAACCAGACGGAACCCCCTATGTGCTCGAAGGATTTTATACAGACATAACAGAACAGCGCCGCCTTGAATCAGCAGAACTTGCCAACAAAGCTAAGGGCACCTTTCTTGCCAATATGAGCCACGAAATACGCACGCCCATGAACGCCATTTTGGGCATGACAGATATTGCCATACGCCAAAGTCCGCCCGAGGACATATTAAACTATTTAAAAAATATTAAATCTGCCGCAGGTTCCTTGCTTGGTATTATTAATGATATTTTAGACCTTTCTAAAATTGAAGCGGGTGCCATAGAAATTATTCCTGAGCCCTATTACGTTGAGTCTTTTATCAACGATATTGTGACACTTATCAATGTGCGTATTGGCGAAAAACCCATTGACTTTTTAATAGAAGATTATCACGATCTTCCACGCATTTTACTTGGCGACAGCGTGCGCTTAAAACAAATTTTTATCAATTTATTGACCAATGCCGCCAAATTTACCGATAAAGGATATATACGCTTAAGCATACGCAGTGTGCCTGTGGGTCAAGGTAATACTGTGGTTTTAAAAGTTACTGTAGAAGATACAGGCCGCGGCATGAAACGCGAAGACATACCCATGCTTTTTGAAAACTTCTCGCAATTAGACACCAAGAAAAACAGAAACTTAGAAGGTACCGGCCTTGGCCTTGCCATCACCAAAAAGTTATTGGAACAAATGGGCGGTACCATACATGTAGAAAGCACCTATGGCAAAGGTTCTGTTTTTTCTTTTGATATACCGCAATCTGTGGAAGATGCAGCGCCATTATTGCCTAATATTGGTTTTAACGATTTTAATGTGGGCATAATACTCAAATCTGAGGCCAGAGCTCAAAGCCTTATGCGCAAATTGCAAGACATACAGGCACCCACGAACTTTGCCACAAAAGATGATGATTTAAGCAAATATTCACACATATTTATTGACCACACAGCTTTGTCGCAATTTGATTGCGCAAACCTAAGCCATGTGAATATAATTGCCCTATCACGCAATTATTTTGAAAGCAAAGAAGTGCCTGCCAATGTGACCATTGCCTATAGCCCCCTTACCACCATTGTGGTGGCGCGGCTTTTGGAAGGTTCTCGCCATTCTTCGCCAGATACCCCAGGCACGGAAACACGCTTCGGTGTTGAAACCAACAATGTGCGAGCCTTGGTGGTAGATGATAACAGCATCAATCTTATCATTGCTCAAAGTGTACTTGAAGAATATAAAGCCACAGTAGACACTGCCATATCTGGTGAAGAAGCCCTGCAAATGCTCCAACAGCATCATTATGACATAATTTTTATGGACCATATGATGCCAGACATGGATGGCGTGGAAACTACTGTACATATACGCAAATTAGCAGAAGACCGCTTTGCAGTGGTGCCCATTGTGGCCTTAACGGCCAATGCTGTGGGCGATGTGCGCAAAATGTTTATAGAATGCGGCATGAACGACTTCCTTTCTAAACCTTTAGTTATTAAAGAATTAGAAAGAGTGTTGCGCCAATGGTTACCCACAGACAAATGGCGCAATATATAACAGCCTGATAATGAATAAAAATATGGTGGCACCGTGCTTTGCACAAAACAAGCATTGCTTTGTTTTTTCTACCAACGAAACATATGCCCCCTATTTAAGCGTTGCCCTACAGTCTTTGCTAGAACATACATCTGCGCAAGAATTCTATGATATCTGCATATTATATACAGATGTATCTTTAGCGCATGTGCAAAAAATTGTTTCTTTGCAATGCCAGAATGTTAGCATACGCTTTATTGATATTTCCGATTTTTTGACTCAAGCAGATACACAAACTTTTGTCACCCACGCCCATTTTAGCAAAGAAGCCTATTATAGGTTTTTTATTCCAGAAATATTTTCGGCATATGCAAAAGTCGTCTATGTGGATTGCGATATGATTTTTCTGGAAAACATTAATAGTTTATTATCCTTAGACCTGCAAAAAAGACCTCTCGCCGCTGTTTTGGAATATAAATTCAAATGCAAAGTGGAATTTGACCCCGTACTCAAAAATTATGCAAAAGAAATACTCATGCTGCGCAACGAGCAAAATTATTTTAATTCCGGCATGTTAATTTTTGATATAGCGCAGCTCAACACTTTTTCCTTTACCCAAAAATGCCTAGACGCACTCAAAAAAATACCAAGGCCACGCACCGTTGACCAATGTATTATCAACCACGTTATGCAAGAAAAAGTTACCCTGCTCAACCCCATATGGAACTTCCAAACGCATGTTATTGCAGAAGAATTAAAAACATACGCGCCTCAAAAAGATTATGAAGAATATATGAAGGCTCGCATCAAACCGCGCATTATACATTATTGCTCGCCTGCAAAACCTTGGAATGATCCCCACATACCCTATGCAAACATTTGGCAACAATACGCTAAGAAAACAAATATGTATTTAGACATACTGCACCTTAACAAACGTCTCCCTAAGACATAAGATTCATATGTCTACCCTTAGCTATTTACATAAGTATGCCCATGTTTTTGAGGCAGATTTTATAGAAAGCAAAAAAACTTTTCCCATACCTTATATATGGCAATGCTGGCTGCAAGGAAAAGAGCAAGCCCCTGATATTATAAAGACTTGCTTAAACAGTGTGCAAAAACACCAGCCCAAGCACACCATAAAAGTTTTAGACATACATACAGTGCACGATTTTATCCATATCCCCCAACATATACAGGATAAATTTCATCAAAATATCATACCTGCCGCGCACTTTACCGATTATATCCGTGTGGCATTACTTGCAAAATATGGGGGCACATGGCTTGACTCCACCATTTTTCTCAGTGACACAATACCTAATGATCTGTTAACACAAGATTTTTTTGCCTATAAATTTCCGCCTTGGTGTGATTTACCCAACAAAAAATTACCGGAATGTTCAGTCGTATTTTCTGAGCGCACAAGGCATATGGACAAAAGGTGTTTTTCCAATTGGTGCATGCACGCAAAAGCTCATAATAGGCTTATGCAAGTAACCAAATTATTTTTAGAAGAATATTGGGCAAAGGAAAATACCATCTATGACTATTATATGTTCCACCTTTTTTGCACCTATGCCATTTTGCAAGACAGCTTATGCCAAAAAAGTTTTGTGGAAATGCCAGAGGTCAGCAATGCCTACCCACATTTACTACAGCAATGCCTTTTGCAGCCATTTGACGCAACGCTTTATAATTCCATAAAAAACACCACACCACTGCACAAATTAACGCATAAAATAATGGACAAAGTTACCACAGGTTCCTTTGCCCATTACATTATGTATAGAAATTCCTAAAACGTATTACGGAAGTATTTTTACAATCTGCTCTGCCAACAACTGCAAAGCCTGCGCATTGTGCATAGCAATATCACCATGGCCAACCACAGCCACGCGCCCTTTGCTTTCGGCCACCTTGGTATTTTTTGAAGATGCCACCACCACAGCAGGTCTTTTGCGCACATCTTTTGGCAAAGTACGCGCTGCCACAAGCACATCGGCCATGAGCACGCTAGCTAAACCTTCTTCGTCTTCATGCTGCATGGTTCTTGCACTTTTTATAGGGGCAGCATAGCCTGCATCCACTGAAGATTTCACAGAATTTTCTTGCACCACCCCTTGCTGTACCACATGCACATGCAATACATAGCCGGCAGTGCTTGGGCCATCCACAATATTATAGCCTTTTTGCTGCACAGCTTTAGCCACATATTGCTTGACATTCTCAAGGTTTTTTTCACCTTTTCTGGCTAAAATATAAATATTTTTTTCCACACCCGCAGACGTTTTTGCTGGCAGATCCAATTTCGCAAATGCAGAGTGTAATGTATAAAATTGTTCGGCACTTGATGAGCCGGTATTTTTTTGAGAACTACACGCTATGCTCAAAAGACACAGCGCTATTATTATAAATCTTTGCAACATTAATATTCCTTTTTAAAAGCTTGAACTATGGCCCTTGCCACTTTATCTTCTAAAGCAATGGCCGCTTCACTAGCATTCATATTTTCGCCTTGCACCCTTGCATCTATTCGAGATATAAAGCTTTCGCCTTTGTGCTCCACGTCAATATGTGTAGTCATTTGCCAGAGAATGTGGTCACCGTCTTGTGTAAGCAGACCAATGCCAAGCCCCACTACAAGACCAATGCCGACACCATACAAAGCGCCTTCACCGCCACTGACTTCAGCCCCCACTTGCGCCCCGCCGGCAGCGGTTACAATAATGGGCAAAGCCAAGGAGGCAGTGTCTAAAGGAGCCTCGGTTCTTCCAATAGTTTGAAAGGTTTCTACTGTTAAATTCACCACATAGTCCGCATCATACGGGCTATCTGCCAAGCGTATGTCATAATCGCTTTGCAAAAGTGCAGTGAGTAAACCCTTAATATCTTCACGCGCAGCCGTTTTATTGGTGCTTAAAATATAAAAAGTAGGTTCTTCTTGGTTTATGGGTATGACCAGCGGATTTTCCAATTGCACATGGCCAGAACTTGCAGTATTTTTGCTGCCGCAAGAGGCCAAAAACATACACAAAAAGCACAATGATATAAAAAGTTTACTTTTTTTCATATCTTTTCTCCTGAAAACATGCTCATAATAAAAAAAAAAAGTCCTGTCCAGCGCAAGAGTTTTACGCAAAAAAATAAAGAATTGCTTTCTTGCTCTTGACGAATGAAAAATTTTCCGTATGTTTCTTGTGTGCAAATCTTAGGACGAAAGGCAAGTTAATCATGGCAAAAAATCTTATCATTGTGGAATCACCTGCCAAGGTGAAGACCATCAAAAAATTTCTTGGGGCACAATATCAAGTGTTGGCCAGCGTTGGCCATGTGCGCGATTTACCCTCAAGCACCCTTGGCGTGGACGAAAGCAATAATTTCGCACCACAATACGAAGTGATAGATAAAAAACAAAAAGTTGTTGCTGATTTACGCTCTGCTGCTGCCAAGGCAAACACCGTCTACCTTGCCCCTGACCCTGACCGCGAAGGTGAAGCCATTGCTTGGCATGTGGCCGCCCTTATTGAAGACAAAGCAAAAGACATTAAACGCATTCAATTTAATGAAATTACGGCCAAGGCCGTTAAAGAAGCCTTGGAGCATCCGCGCGAACTCAATGCTAACCTTTTTGACGCCCAACAAGCAAGGCGCATACTTGACCGCTTGGTGGGTTATAAAATTTCACCTCTTTTATGGAAACACGTTAAGCGCGGCATTTCTGCGGGGCGCGTGCAATCTGTGGCTTTGCGCCTTATTGTAGAGCGCGAAGAAGAACGCCGAGCCTTTACCCCCGAAGAATATTGGCTTTTTAAAGCTATTTTCCTAGCCGACGCTCCCCCGCCCATCAAGGCCGACTTGCACAAAATTCGTGGCAAAAAAGCCCATGTGGGCACAGCCGAAGAAGCCGAAGCCCTTGAAAAAGACATGCAGGGCAACGCTTTTACCGTGACCAATATTGAAGAAAAAGAACGCCAAAAAGCGCCTCTTGCTCCCTTTATCACCTCTACCTTGCAGCAAACGGCCAACCAACGTCACAGTTATACAGCCAAACGCACCATGACCATTGCCCAGCGCTTATATGAAGGTGTGGAAATTGGTGATATGGGCATAACCGCCCTCATCACCTATATGCGTACCGATTCTGTGCGCATTGCCGATGAAGCCCGCGCCGCCGCCATAGACTTTATTAGCAAGCAATTTGGCAAAGACTATTTAGCCCCCAAAACACGCGTGCACAAAACAAAGGGCAATGCCCAAGACGCGCACGAAGCCATTCGCCCAGTAGATGTGAACATTACTCCGGAAATGGTAAAAGACCATTTGCCGCCGGAACAATACACATTATACAGGCTCATCTGGATGCGCTTTGTGGCTTCACAAATGGCAGCAGCTCGCTTTCACGATACCACAGTCACCATTACGTGTGGCCCTTCTGAATGGCGCGCCAAGGGTGTGCGCATGCTCTTTCCCGGTTGGACCGCCGCCTATCCGCGCACTGCCGAAGACTCTGACGCCGATTTACCCCCCTTACAAATAGGGCAAGAAGTTAAAGTGGACAAACTCACCAAGGAACAAAAATTTACTCAACCCCCAGCTCGTTATGGCGAAGCCTCCTTGGTGCGTGAATTAGAAGAACGCGGCATTGGCCGCCCCTCCACCTATGCGGCCATTATCTCTACCCTACAAGACCGCGACTACGTGCATTTGCAAGAAAAACACTTTGCCCCCACAGACCTTGGCAATGTGGTCTGCGACCAATT
>CAYJHG010000089.1:0-6404 GCA_964369535.1 uncultured Desulfovibrionaceae bacterium | reverse complement strand
AAAGATATTGTGCTTGTGGGCTCTAGAAGCAAATTTGAAATTTGGGATCTTGCCCGCTTTAAAGCCATTGAGCTTGAGTCTGTTGCAGATGAATTGGCTAAGCATCAGGTAAATATTTCTTTATAACTTTCTTTTCAGGCGGCTACTATGTTGGAAAGTTCTTCAACATTACATAATGCACATATTCCGGTGCTTTTATCTGAAACTCTTGAAGCTTTGGCTCCAAAAGATGGGGGACGTTACTTAGACGGAACCTTGGGGCTTGGCGGTCATGCGCATGCACTTTTGCAAGCTGCTAAACAAATAGAACTTTGTGCTTTAGATAGAGATAAAAGTGCTTTGGAAAAAGCGCAAACACGCCTCCGAGATTTTGCCGGTCAGGTGCATTTTTTTCATTCCCGCTACAGCCATTTTCAAGAAGCCTTAGACAGCCTTGGTTGGGCAGAAATAGACGGAGCCCTTGTGGATATAGGGCTTTCATCCATGCAAATTGATGTGGCAGAGCGCGGTTTTAGCTTTAATGCCGATGGTCCATTAGATATGCGCATGGACATGGGGCAAGAAGTAAATGGATGCATCACTGCCTCGGCATGGCATTTGGTCAATCGTGAGCGCTTTGAAACGTTAAAAGATATAATTCAGCGATTTGGAGAAGATCCTCAAGCCGGGCGTATAGCGCGTCACATTGTGGATGCAAGGCAAAAAAAGAGCATAGATACCACACAAGAATTGGCAAATATTGTGTCCAATGCCTACCCTGCCGCTTGGCGAGCCAAATCCCGCAATCATCCGGCAACGCGTACTTTTCAAGCTTTGCGCATGGCAGTCAATGAAGAGCTTTTGGAATTAGAAAATTTTTTGCAAGCCATATTGGGACGTTTGCGTGTGGGTGGACGTTTAGTGGTTATCAGCTTTCATTCTTTGGAAGATCGCATGGTGAAACAAAGTATGCGTTATTGGGCAGAGGGTTGCCGTTGCCCAAGGCATGTGCCGCGCTGTGTGTGTGGGCATAAGCCCGAAGTGCGTATTTTGTATAAAAAACCTCTTATCGCTAGCCAAGAAGAATTGTTTAAAAACCCACGCGCCAGCAGTGCCAAATTGCGGGCTGTGGAAAAAATTTGAGGTCGCGTATGCTTGAGCGTGGAAATGCAGGTTGGATGCTGTGCATTGTGCTTGGCACATTGTGCGCGCTTGGTATGACCTTGGTGCTTGTTTGGGTGAATATTGAACGTATGGATACAGGATATTTTATCAATACCATCCAAAACGATATACGCGAGAAAAAATCACATAGGGCTAAGCTTGAAGTGGAACGCGAGTATTTGTTGTCGCCCCATGTGCTTGGACGTCGAGCAGAAGAATTTGGACTGCACCAGCCAAAAGCAGGGCAAATTCGTTGGCGTGATGATATTTAATGTTTGTGTACCGTTAACCCCTCTTAATGTAAGGAAAGCTTATGCAGATTTTTAACAGAAAAGTTCGTAATACGCGTAGTAGTGCAAAAAAAGCAGCTCGCCAATCGAAGGTTTCCTCGCGCAAAGAAAGTGCGTCTGCAAGCAAGGTTAGCAATAAAAAGACGCAAGAAAGCACGCAAAAAAAAGGAAACGTGGCGGCTTTGAAGCAAAAATTTGCCCACATAGACTGGGGTATTTTTCGTATAAACTTTGTAGTGCTAGGTTTTGTGGCGCTGTGGGTTGTGCTTTGGGGGCGTGCTTGGTATTGGCAAGTGCTTGAAGGTCCACGCCTTGCCGATAAAGCCAGTAAACAATATGTGGCTTCTGTGCTTGTGACTGGCAAGCGCGGAGTTATTACCGACCGTAATGGGCAGGTGCTTGCAAGGTCTGTGGAAGCACGTTCTGTGTATGCACGTCCTAAAGACATAAAAGACCCAGTTGCTGCAGCTAATATTTTAGCTCCAATTTTGAATATTCCTGCACAAAAAATATATGCGCAAATTTCTTCCTCCGATCGTAAGTTCATTTGGCTTACTCGCAAAGTGGATGATCACACAGCCGTGGCTGTGCGTAAAGCTGCCCTAGACGGCATTGGCCTTTCTAAAGAATACAGCCGAGTGTATCCTTTTAAGCAAATGGCCGGTCAGTTATTGGGATTTGTGGGTGTTGACGATCAGGGCCTTGAAGGCATTGAAAGAGCTTTTGACGACCATTTAGCATCTGTGCCCACCAGACGCACTGTACAGCGCGATGCCATGGGTCGTCGCTTTTTCTTGCATGCAGAGGGTGAAACAGAACCTGGCGGAAAGGATTTGCAGCTCACCCTTGATACTCAAGTGCAGTTTTTTGCCGAAGAAGTTATAGCTGAAACCGTAGAAGAAAATAATGCCTCGTGGGGAGGTGTTTTGGTGGTGGATATAGAATCAGGTGGTATTTTGGCTTGGGCGCAATATCCTTTTTTCAATCCCAATGCCTATAGAATGTATGCCGCAAGCCAGTATAAAAATCGTTTGGCCGCCGATGCATTGGAGCCTGGTTCTACTTTAAAACCCTTTCTTGTGGGGGCAGCCTTACAGGAAAATTTAGTCACAAGCAGCACCATATTTGATTGTGAAAATGGCCGTTGGGATACTTTGGGCATTACCATACGCGACACGTCTGTGCGCGGTGAATTATCGGTTGATAAAATTCTTCGTTATTCAAGTAATATAGGTATGTCGAAAATAGGCCAAGTGCTTGGGGCGCCCATGTATCACAAATATCTTTCGCGCCTTGGCTTTGGCCAACGCACCGAAGTGCCCGTTTCAGAAAGCCGTGGTATTTTGCGCCATCATAAAGATTGGGCCGAGGTGGACTTACTGAGCACCTCCTTTGGGCAAAGTCTTTCTGTGTCTAGTTTGCAATTGGCTCAAGCCTATCTCACCTTAGCCAATGATGGCGTGTACAAGCCCTTACGATTGGTGATGAACAGAGATGAAGTGGAAGTGCTGGCACAAGCTGAGACTAAAAAACCTGAGCGCATTTATAGCACAAAAGTGAGCAAAGAAGTTTTGCGCATGCTGCGTGACGTTGTGGAAGAAGACGGCAGCGGCAAAAGAGCGCGTATTGAAGGCATAGAAGTTGCCGGAAAAACAGGCACAAGCCAAAAAGCTGATAAGAAAACCGGAAAATATGGTGATGACAGGTTGGCTTCTTTTGTGGGCTTAGCTCCGGCAGAAAATCCGCGTTATCTCACCTTGGTCATGGTGGATGAGCCTAAAAAGAACCAATTTGGTGGAATTGTAGCCGCGCCGGTTTTTCAAAAAGTAACACGTCTTGCCATGATTTACGGTGGTCATTTACCAGATGTGGTTTTTGCCTCGGCAGACGGTGCCATTTTAAAACGTGGCACGCAGTTGAGCAAGCAAGCGCGTTCGTATAAAATTTCTCGTTCTCCATTGCCTGTATTTGCGCAAAGCTCTTTTAGTGTGCAAGAAAAAACCACAAAGCAGATTACCTATAATACTTTGCCAGGTCGCCTTACCAAGGGTAGCGCAGTGGTGCCCGATGTTGTGGGCAAAACCGTGCGTAATGCTGTAGAATTATTTGCTCGTGGCGGTGTTGTGCCCGTGCTGAAAGGGCAAGGTCAAAGGGTTGTACGTCAAAGTCCAGCCCCTGGATCTGATTGGTCGGATGAAAAAGCAGACACTTATGTTCTATGGCTTTCGGAGATGTAATCATGGAACTGAGTACACTTATACAAAAAATAGCGCAAAAGCGCCAAGAAGTAGACTGCATAGAAGTGACAGCAGATTCGCGTAAAGTCACTCAAGGGGCAGTATTTGTAGCAGTGCCCGGCACAACAGCCCATGGCAATAGTTTTATTGCTGCTGCCTTGGAATTGGGCGCTGAGTATATTGTATGCCAAGACGCCGTGCAGGCAGAGCAGCAAAGCATGGTGGAAGCAAAAAATGCTAAAATTATTATGTGCCAAGATGCGCGCAAAGCTTTATGGCAACTGGCCGTTGCACGATATGGCACAGAAAATTTAGCAGAGCGTGGTGTTCGAGTCATTGGCATTACAGGTACCAATGGTAAGACCACAACAGCCTATGTGCTCGAGCATCTCTTTACACGTTTGGGATTTCGGGTGGGTGTTTTGGGTACAGTAAGTTACCGCTGGCCGGGGCATGAAGAAGCAGCACCCCTCACCACGCCAGACAGCTTAACTACTCACGCCATGCTAGCCAAAATGCTTATGGCAAAGGTTAATGTGGTCATCATGGAAGTGTCTTCACACGCTTTAGAGCAAGAACGTGTGGGCGGCATAGACTTTTCAGGGGCAGTATTCACTAATTTAACGCAAGATCATTTAGATTTTCATGTAAATATGCAAGAATATTATGCGGCCAAAGCCAAGCTTTTTACTAAATGCCCATTGCCGCAAAAAGCCATGTCCATCAATGCTGACGATGCCAATGGCTTAGAACTTTTGCAACAATGCCCAAAAGCCTTAGCCTTTGGATTAAAAGCCCAAGCAAATATGCCCAATTTTTTGCAGGGGCACATTATTTCCATGTCCACCGAAGGCTTACATATGCGTATGCAATGGGGTGAAAAAACATGGGAATTGCGCTCACCCTTGGTGGGAGCCTTTAATGCTGCAAATTTGCTTGCCGTGCAAGGCATTGCTTTGGGGCTTGGTGTGGCCGAGGAAGATTTACGGCATTTGGAAAATTTTTATGGCGTATGCGGTCGTTTGGAGCGTGTACAAAATGCTAAAAATTTTGCGGCCTTTGTGGATTATGCGCACACACCTGACGCTTTAGTAAATGTGCTAAAGGCATTACGCGGTGCGGGTTTTGAAAAAATCATTACCGTATTTGGTTGTGGCGGCAATCGCGACCGTAGCAAGCGTCCGCTCATGGGAGCTGCTGTGGCCATGGATTCAGACGTAGCCGTGCTCACATCCGATAATCCTCGTAATGAAGAACCAAGCGCTATTATAGCCGATGTATTGCCAGGACTAAAAGAAAGAAATGGCCTTGAAATCATAGTGGAAGCAGACAGACGTAAAGCCACAAAAAAAGCTTTGGCTTTGCTTATGGCGCCTGCTTATACCAAGGCTGCGGTGCTCATAGCCGGTAAAGGGCATGAAGATTATCAAATTATTCAAGGTGTAAAATATCCTTACAGTGACCAATTAACCATTAAAGAAATTGCCGAAGAATATACAAAGACGGAGAATTCATGCGCTTAAATTTGGCACAAATAGCTCATATATTGGGCATTACAATGCCTGAAGATCAGGGCGCACTCTGTGTCACTTCTGTGAGTCGTGATGCGCGCCAAGTGGAAGCAGGTTGCTTATTTGTGTGCATTAAAGGGCAAAATTTCGACGGACATGACTTTGCAGCCGAAGCTGTGCAAAAAGGCGCTGTTGCGCTTTTGGTAGCGCGACCTTTAGCAAACATTTCAGTACCGCAATTAATTGTGCCTGAAGCATTGCAGCATGATACGGTGAAAGCTTTGGGTTGCATAGCTCAAGCTTGGCGTAAACTTTTCACAGGCAAAGTCATAGTATTAACGGGTTCTGCAGGCAAAACTACAGTGAAAGAAATTTTGGCTCAATGCTTAGAGTCGTATGGCACTGTCGCCCGTAGTATAATGAATTATAACAATCAAATAGGTTTGCCGCTCTCCATATTGGCAACCACTGGCCAAGAAGATTTTTGGGTCATGGAAGCAGGCATAAGTCAAGCTCACGATATGGATGAGCTGGCAAGCATTGCCCATGCGGATGTAGCCTTGGTGCTCAATGTGGGAAATGCCCACACCGAAGGGCTTGGACTCAAAGGTGTTGCGCACTATAAGAGCCGTATTTTTGCCCATATGCCTGATGGTGGCGTGGGCATTGTTTGTGCAGATTATGCTGAACTTATAAAAGAAAGTGCAGTGTATCAACAAGATATAATAAAATTTTCAGCAAATAATGCGCCAAATGCCATTGTGCGCGCGTCATATTCTCATGCCGAAGACACAGGCGGTGTGTATGCCATTTTTGTAAACGGCAAAGAATATACTATGCAAACGCCCTTTGTGGGATTGTATGGAGCAGAAAATGTGGCGGCCATTGCAAGTGTTGTGCATGCGCTGGGTCTTGATGTGGGGCATATGTCAAAAGCTTTAGCAAAGGCCAATTTACCAGAACAAAGATTTGCTGTGCACACCCATGGCGCATGGACGCTCATTGATGATAGTTATAATGCCAACCCTTTGTCCATGCAGCGCATGTTGCAAGCTGCCTTAGAAAAAGCCAAGGGTGGCCCTTGCTATGCCGTGCTTGGATTTATGGGTGAATTGGGCGAAGCAGCCCATGACGCTCATGTGGACTTGGGGCGCTTTGTGGGAACTCATGCCATACAAGTGCTTATTTGGAAAGGTGATTGTGCAGAAGCCGTTAAAAATGGT
>CAYJHG010000088.1:0-6433 GCA_964369535.1 uncultured Desulfovibrionaceae bacterium | reverse complement strand
GGTACAATGGCAAGCCCTAAATCTTTTTGGAATGTCCAAATATATTCAAGGTTAAGTACGCCCATGCGGTCACCACCAATATGCTCACCGCCATAACTTGCATCACGAGGTGAAAGGGCTGTGTAATCATAACCGCGAATGGTATCAATGCCACCTACATAGAAACGCTCAAATACAGGCACAATGGAGCCTTCCGTATTTTCAAATACGCCACCTAAGCGGCCACGCACGTGGAAAACATGGTCTTCGGCCAAGCTATAGAAACCTTGCCAGTCAATCATACCTTTCACAAAGTTATCAGTACCGCCAAGGCCACCGCCGCCATATTCAGCCCATATGCGGGATATGGTACCCTTGGTGGGTCTTGTGCGATCATTGGTGGTATCGCGGGTAATGCGTGCGTTTACAGCACTTGTCCAGTTAATGCCCTTAAAGTCTGTGATAGATTTGGAAGCACCTGGATTTACGTCGTACAGCTCATAGCGTTCAAGGCGATAGCCACCGCCAATGGTGGTATACTCACCAATGGGATAAGCAAGGCGGAAGCTGTTACCCAAGGTATCTCTGGTAAAGTCGTCCCATACATCATTGGTGTAATAGAGGTCATTACCGATGAGCAAGTCTGTGTCGTACAGGCGTGGGTTTGTGAAAGAAAGTGTTCCCGACGTGCGACGCCAAGAAACAAAACCCTGTAATTGCAACCAATAGCCGCGACCAAAGAGGTTGCGTTCCATGATGGAGCCTGAAACACCCACATCGTAATAAGTGGAGTAACCAATACCTGCCATGATGGCGCCGGTATTTGTTTCTTTAACTTTAATCTTCAAATCAACTTCTTCGTCAATGCCTGTGGGCACAAGTTCCATGTCCACAGCAGAGAAGTAACCGAGGCGGTTTAAGCGTTCGTTAGAGCGACGCATTTTAGCACCGTCATATATATCGCCGTCAGCAAGGCGTAATTCACGGAAAATAACATTATCGCGCGTTCTGCTGTTACCTTCTACCATAACGCGGCGTATGTACACTTTTTGTTTTTTCGTAACAAGATAGCCCACACTCAAGCTTGGTTCGCCACTTTCGTTCTTTAAGATTTTGGTGTCCACCTCGGCAAAGGCATAGCCATAATCTCCATAGAATTGAGTAAGGCGCTTAGCATCTTCTTGCATAACGGACAAAGAGAAAAATCTTTCATCTTCTTTTTGTGCGTCCATTTCGATGATTTCCATGAGTCGCTCTTCAGTGTCGATGAGCTCGCCTGCGAATTTCACTTCATTAATAGTATAGCGGCGACCTTCGTTTACCCTAAAGGTAATATATATGCCGTCGCGCTTATATTCTACTTCAGGTGCAGACACTTGAATGTCTACAAAACCTTCGTTTAAGCCAAAGGCAGCAATGGCATTGGAGTCACGCTCAAGATATTCGTCTTTAAGAACACCTGTGCCTGTAAACCAAGAAAGAATAGAGCGCGGTTGCAAAGCCATGTAGTCTGAGATGTCATCTTGATCAAGTTCTTTGAGCCCTTCAATGATAACATCACGAATATATAGCTTGTTGCCTTCATCCACATCCAGCACAAGGGCAGCAGAAAGGCCATTATTTTGGCTTACAAGGCTGTGCTTTACTTGGGCTAAATAATACCCTTCTTTGCGATATAATTCTGTAACTTTTTGCAAATCATCGGCTAAAAGTTTTTCATTCAAAACAGCGCCAGATTTTGTGCTCATGGCTGCTAAAATATCTTCTTCATCAACTTCGTCAGAACCTCTAACGTTGATGGAGTCAATGCGTGGTTTTTCTGAAACGGTGAAAATAAGCACATTATCGGCAGTAACAGCAGCTTTTACATCGCTAAAATAGCCCATATCCCAAATACGTTTAATTTCTTCGTTAATGGCAGCTGCATCTGGCATATCGCCCTTGCGTATGGAAAGACGCAAAAGCACCACGTCAGGATCCATAACTTTCATGCCGGCCACTTGCACAGCTGAAATGGAACCGGCCTTAAGCACACCTTGCGAAATAACAGGCAATTCAACACTGCCGGCAGGGGCAGAAGCCGATTGCACAGTTTTATACACCCTGTCTGCCAAGTCTTCGGTGGCATTTGCTAACTCAATGGCAGTTTTCTTTTGCAAAGTAACCACGTCCGGCACCTGATTTGTCACAATAGGTACAACGCGTGAATCTAAGCTAAATCCATCGCCTAATTGGTTATACACACCATAAACCACAGCACTGACATTAGCTTCTTTGCCAAGTGCACGAGCAACTTGCAAGTCTACATTTTCAGTACCGCGCGCACGCAACAAACGGCGAGCTTCATCCACGGGCAGCACATCTAGCCCCCGCGCAGTAAGCCTTTCGGTCAAAAGGTTAGGCACATCATTAGCCAAGTGGCTAAGTCCATCACCCGCATTCACCTGATACGGTAGGATAAGCACTCTTTGTGCGGCCTCTGCCACACTTGTCCCGAGCACAGCACTGAGCACAACACCGACCCAAAGCACAAACCTAAGCACATGTTTTTTCATACAAAACTCCCGCACGAAGCTCCAAAGTTCGCCCCATACTTGCTGCCAATTCATTATTGTGGGTTACAACCACCAAGGTCATCCCAAACTCACGATTTAATTCCAAAAGTAGCTCACCAACGCTATTTCCGGATTGTATATCTAAATTTCCCGTAGGCTCATCGGCCAAAAGCACTCTTGGGTGCATAAGCACAGCCCTTGCAATGGCAGCCCTTTGGCGTTCACCGCCAGAAAGCGTTGTCACATTATGTGCAAGCCGCGCTGCCAAGCCCACTCTATCTAGCATGCTTTTTGCTTTTTCCAAAGCAACTTTTTTAGGCATACCCGAGACCATGGCTTGCATGGCCACATTTTCCAAAGTGGTAAATTCCGGCAAAAGATGATGGAACTGAAAAACAAAACCCACACTTTGGCTACGAAAGCGAGCCTTAGCCTCAGGTGTCATACTTTCCATATTTTTACCATCAAAAAGTATTTTTCCAGCACTAGGAGTATCAAGAGTTCCCATAAGATGCAAGAGGGTAGATTTGCCCGAACCTGAGCTTCCAACGATGGAAAGCGCCTCTCCTTCATCTATTACTAGGTTGATATTCTTAAAAATTTCTAAACTTTTTCCAGCATCAGTGAAGCTTTTTTCCACATTTTGAAATTCATATAATTTTTTTATTTTATTCATAACGCAGAGCCTCGGCAGGTTCTAGACGTGCGGCTTGGCGTGCTGGATAGATGGTAGCCAAAAAGCACAAGAGCATGGCCGAAACACCCACCAAAAGCGAGTCACTAAAGGTAAGCAAAATGGGTAAATGGTCAATGGTATAAACACCTTCTGGCAATTTTATGAATTTATATTCTTTCAATAAAACTGCCACCCCAATGCCCAAAACATAGCCAAGTGCGGTGCCCACAAAGCCAATAATAGTGCCCTGCAACATAAAAATACGCCTTATCATGGATTGGCTGGCACCCATGGCCATAAATATGGCTATGTCGCGTGTTTTTTCCATAACCATCATCACAAGGGTGGTTACAATGGAAAAAGAACTTATGAGCACAACCATGCTCAGCAAAATGAACATGCCCACTTTTTCCAGCTGCAAAGCTGCAAAAAGATTAGCATTCATTTCCATCCACTGGCGCACATAAAATGGCGAGCCAAGAAAAGTTGCCACATCTTCTGCCACTTTATCTGCGGTATATAAATCTTCCACGGCAAGCTCAATGCCCGTTATGCGCCCCTTTGGAAGACCAAGCAAATGCCGCGCAGCAGGCAGAGAAACAAAAGCTAAAGACGCGTCATATTCATACATGCCTGTTTTAAAAACGCCCACCACAATAAAAGGACGTATGCGCGGCGTAAAGCCCTTAGCTGTGGCTTCGCCGGAAGCGGTAAGCAAATTCACACGACTGCCAAGCTGTAAGCCTAGACGCTTTGCCAGTTCATTGCCAATCACAATGCCCTGTGGCCCCACGGGGCTGCCATCTTTGGGATCCACATCCTTGGGTTCCAAATCTGCCACAGAACCCTCACGCATATTGCGCAAAACAGATATAACTTGTGGCGCGGTTTTTGGGTCAATACCGCGTAATATAAGCCCCTTTACCCCGCTGGGCGCCGAAAGCATCACCTCATTATATAGAAATGGTGTTGCCCCCACAATACCGGGTCGGCTAAGAACTTTTTCAATAATGGTCTCACTATCGTCTAAAGTTCCAGGAATATATGACATAACCATGGCATGGGCATTGGCTCCAAGTATCTTATCTCTCAAATCCGTAGAAAATCCATTATACACCCCAAACACCACCACAAGAGCCCCTACCCCAAGCGCTACGCCAAGGATAGACATAATGGAGATAATATAAATAAATGTTTGCTTGCGCCGCGAAAACAAATAGCGCAAAGCCACAAATAGCTCAAAACTCCAAGAACCAGCTCTTTCTGCCATTTTTTATGCCTCTGGCTTTAGCAATGGAAAGAGTATAACTTCACGAATGGAAGGCGAATCGGTAAGCAACATAACCAAACGGTCAATGCCCACACCCTGACCTGCCGCCGGCGGCATACCATATTCCAAAGCACGCAAGTAATCTTCGTCCATATCAAAGGCTTCTTCATCGCCGGCAGCTTTTTCGCGCATTTGCCCTTCAAAGCGCGAGCGCTGATCCATGGGATCGTTAAGTTCCGAAAAAGCATTGGCAATTTCGCGCCCCGTAATAAAAAGCTCAAAACGGTCTGTGATGGAAGGATCATTATCATTACGTCGTGAAAGTGGTGAAATTTCCGTAGGATAATGATATATAAAATGCGGCTGTATGAGTTTTGGCTCCACATCTAAATCAAAAACCTTGGCTTGTAATTTTTCAAGGCTTTCGCCTTCCACAGCCTTTTCACCACGGTCACGCACATATTTGCGCACCCTTTCATAATCTGTATAAAAATCCTTGGTATGTCCACCAATAACTTCGAGCGATTCATAAAAAGCAAGCCTTGTCCACTTGCCAACGCTCAAGTCAACTTCTTGGCCTTGATAGGTAATAACAGAACTGCCGCAAGCCACCTCAGCCAAATGGGAAAAGAGCTCTTCGGTCAAGTCCATAAGATCTTCAAATGTGGCATAGGCCCAATAAAATTCACACATGGTAAATTCTGGGTTATGGCGCGTAGAAATGCCTTCATTACGGAAGTTACGATTTATTTCAAATACTTTTTCAAAACCGCCCACCAGCAAGCGCTTTAAATACAGCTCCGGCGCTATGCGCATAAAAAGCTGCATATCAAGGGCATTATGATGCGTGGTAAAGGGTCGCGCCGTGGCACCGCCTGCAATGGGTTGCATCATGGGCGTTTCCACTTCCAAAAAGCCTTTTTCTTCCATAAAGCGACGAAATTCTTTTACAATAAGGGTACGCTTTAAGAAAATCTCGCGTGAACGCGGCGTCACAATAAGATCCACATAACGCTGTCTATAGCGCATTTCTAAGTCTTTCAAACCGTGATACTTGTCGGGCAAAGGCCGCATAGAACGCGAAATAAGCTGCACATATGTACAGTAAAGCGTCAATTCGCCGGTCTTGGTGCGAAAAAGATGCCCCTTAACGCCCACAATATCGCCCATATCAAGTTTTTTAAACGCGGCATATGCCTCGCCAAGATCTTCCTTGGAAACATAACATTGCATGCTGCCCGTTTGGTCAAGAAGGTGAAAAAAGGCCACCTTACCAAAGGAACGCATGGTCATAATGCGCCCTGCCAGACTAAAAACATGGCTTTCTTTACGCTCTTCAAGGGCTGCTTCGTCAAAGTCGGCATTATCTGCCATTACGTCATGCACAGCGTGTTCTTTTTTGAAATCATTGGGAAACAAAGCAACACCTGCGTCCAGAAGGTCACAGGATTTGACTACGCGGTTTTTTACCACTTCGTTCAAAACATCACGTTCAGCAAAACTTTCCAGCATGGGCGTGAAATATTCCACATGCGGTGACTTGCTACCAATCTTAATGGCCTTACGCCTTTGTTGCTCTTGCTTACGTTCCACCGTAATTTCTCCTACATGAACAAAAAATACATCTGCTTGCTCCATGCGTATAAAAAACAAAATTAATACCTACGCGCAAACAAAGAATATTGACCAATATGCCAAAGCGCCATAAAGGTCAACCAAAGACCCTGCGCTGTTTTTGATAATTGTTTGTACGTGAAAATGTGGTAACGTTCCTTGCACAATATCTTTTGCCTGACGCCCTAAGTGCCAATACGAAAGCTCTGCACAATTATTTTTACATATAAATTTATTGTGAATATTTGAAAACTTGTTTTAACATAAAATTTTACTGTGCAGAGCAAAAGGCATAAAAATCAATCATTTAACGGGCAAGCAAAGCTCGCCCTATTCTTG
>CAYJHG010000087.1:0-6438 GCA_964369535.1 uncultured Desulfovibrionaceae bacterium | reverse complement strand
CTCATGGATTCAGTAACACGATTTGGCAGAGCTTTACGTGAAATTGGCCTTGCAGCGGGTGAGCCGCCCACAAGACGAGGTTTTCCGCCTTCAGTATTTTCAAGCTTACCCAAGCTTATGGAAAGGGCTGGAAATTCAGATAAAGGTGCTATTACTGCCCTGTATACTGTGCTTGTGGAAGGTGACGACATGACCGAACCCATTGCCGATGAAACTCGATCAATTTTAGACGGGCATATTATTTTATCGCGTAAATTGGCCGCGGCAAACCATTATCCTGCCATTGATATACAAGCAAGTGTGAGCCGCGTTATGGGTATGATTAGCTCCCCTGAACATCGAAGTGATGCAGGAAAATTACGTCAAATCTTGGCAAAATACGCTGAGGTGGAATTGTTATTGCGCATTGGCGAATATAAAAGTGGTAGCGATGCTCAAGCTGATGAAGCCATAGCAAAAATTGATAAGGTTAATAGCTTTTTGCGGCAAGGACAACACGAATCTAGCACATTTGCAGAAACACTTGAGGCCTTGCACAAGGCAATAAGCTAATAATGGCAAGCAAAGCTTATCCTTTAATCTCACTCTTGCAAGTTCGTGAGCATAGAGAAAATACAGCACAGCACGAATTATCCTTAGCAAGGCGGGAAAAAGAAAATGCAGAAAATTTACTGCGTGAAGCAAAAGAAAATTTAGAAAAATACAGCGCATGGCTTAAAGCAGAAGAAAAACGGCGATATGACGCCCTTATAGGTAAAACTTGTACCAAAAAAGACTTTGATAATCTAAAAAATGAACTAGCTATACTCATGGAGCAAGAAATTGAGCTTGCAAAAAAAATTGAGGATGCAAAAGCTTATTTAATAGAAAAAGAAAAAATAGTTGAACAGTGCAAGGTACGCTTTGTACAAATGCGAAAAGATAAAGAAAAAATCATTGCACATAAAGACTTGTGGCAAGAAGAAATGCTACAAATGGAAACAAAAGCAGAAGATGCAGAGCTTGAAGAATTTAGCCCGTCACAGGAGAAAAATTTTTCATAAATAGGAGTAAATTATGAGTAGTATGAATATAGATAGTGCCCGAATGCAAAATCATACACAATCAACAAAGTCTTCAACAAATGAACATATTAGCAAAAATGATCAAGATGATTTTGAAAAAGCTTTAACTGATCACGGATCAGGCAGTCACGCTCAAAATGAAGACGAGGTGGATTTAGATAGTTTACGTATGCAAAAAAATTTGCCAGCAGAATCCATAGATGGTCAAGAGAAATCAAACTTCAATATTTTCAGCATTGAAAATCCAAAAGCCTCCGAAGGAGAAAAAAACTTATTACAGGATCTTACCAATACTCATAAACCGCATCCCGACTCCAAACATGATGCTGTTACAAAAAGCCCTGAATTAAAGGCTGACAATAATGCTGTTACAAAAGGTCCTGAATTAAAGGCTGACAATAATGCTGTTACCAAAGGTTCTGAATTAAAGGCCGACAATAGTAATGTAGCTGAGGAAAATTTTTTAAAACAAAATAATCCAAAAAACTTTGAACTAAAAGCAGAGAATCAACCAGCAGCTACAAAAAATACCTCTGAATTGGAAATAGATACTCAAGCAAAGCCCGATAATATTATTCTTGATGATAAATCAATGCAAGCTTTACAAAATAGCCAACAAAGCCTTCTAAATCAAATGCAAGGGCAATCTGCCACCGCTGCCACCGCTGCCACAGACAAGACAATGGATGCAGATGCCACTGCAAAGCTTGTGGAAAGTATATTGGTATCGCAGCCTGATGCAAAAAATCAGGAAGTGCGCATTCAGGTAAACCAAGACATACTAAGCCAAACTGAAATTATTCTTAATCGAGATGCACAAGGTAATTTGCAAGTAACTCTTGTTACAGATAATGCAAAATCATGGCAAACCTTGGTGCAAGGGCAACATGAGCTTAGGGATATTTTAGCTAAGGGCGAAAATGATGTCACGGTTAAAGTGCAAAATACTTCAGAAAATCAAGCAGAAAACAATGACCACCAACGACGTTCACGCACTTTTGACGAAATACCATCTGACAATGATGATAAGTAATAAGTAGGTAATTATGTCAATTTATATCCCCTATTCTTTGCCTAAATCATCAGTGGCAGTTGCAAGTATAAATAATGTGCTAAGCATGTGTGATTTTCCTTGGCTTATGAGTTTAGGAACAAAAACCGCTGCACTACGCCCTATATTTTCGCCACTGCCACCAGCATATAGTAGTATACTTACACTTAATGTCGGGGATGATGTCTTTTATATTGCTTTACAAGAGGCACAATGGCACTTATTGCACAAAGCGCTTGAAGATATTGAAGATCCACAAGATATTTCACTGCCTGAACAATTAGAGCAAGCTATTTTAGAAAACCTTGCCAGTCCCTTGCTTAATAGCTTAAGCAATCTTTTTGAAGTCAATATAGGCATCATGGAAAGTTTTGTACAAAATAGTGCCCACGCATTTTCCCATGATATTTTACAAGAAAAAAATTATCGTCTTTGTTTTGCTTTTAATGTAGACTATGAACAATACTCAACAGCTAAAGATTTTTTTGTGGATATCTGGATTCCTAAAAATTACGATATAAATGGCATAACAAACAAATTACGAAAACTACCCATAAGCAAGCAAGATTTTGCAACTTATTTGGAAGATGTGCCCATATATATTAGTTTTGAGCTAGGCTATGTAAGTCTTTCTCAGCAAAGTCTTCTTGCCTGTGAGTGCGGTGATGTGCTTTTGGCAGACAAAATGTTTATACAAAATGCGTCAGCTACAAGCCGTGTACGCCTTGTTATAAGCTCACAAACAATAAATAAAACGCATAGTTTTACATATGGAAGTATGCAAGATAATATAGTCACAGTATTGGAGGGTTGGCGAATGATTGAGTTAGAAGAAAATTTAGAAAATGTAGCACAAAGTATTGCTGATGAAGAAAATATGCAAGATGGCGAAGAAAGTCTAAGCATAGCAGAAACCATAGACAGCCTTGAGGTTTTGGTTTCATTTGAATTAGAAAGACGCACCATGAAGCTACAAGATGCTAAAAATATTACCAATGGCTACACATTTGCCCTTGAATGCTCAAAAGATTCTCCGGTTACTTTGCGAGTTAATGGCAAAAAAATTGGCATGGGCAAACTTGTGGATATGGATGGTTTACTGGGTGTTGAAGTTGTAATAATTGGATAAAAGATGACAGCGTTTAATCCTTTTTATTTTATGGTGGGCATGGCCTTATTGGGTCTTGCTCCATTTTTACTCATGATGACGACATCTTATGTTAAGATTATCGTGGTAACATCCTTGGTGCGCAACGCTCTTGGTGTGCAGCAAATTCCGCCAGTAATGGTAATGAATGGCCTTGCCATTGTTCTAACTATTTTTATTATGGCACCAGTTGCCATGGATACTATGAGCATTGCGTCTGAAAACATTGCAGGGAAAGAAATAAGCGTTGAAAACATGATAGCAATTGCTCCAGCTGCCTCTGAACCCATGCGCCAATTTTTAACAAGAAATACAGATCCTAACATTTTACAAGCTTTAATTGGTACAGCAAGAAACATTTGGCCAGAGAATCAACAGGGAACAATAAATGAAAATAATTTATTTATTCTTGTACCATCTTTCACCATTTCAGAATTAACCAGAGCTTTTGAAATGGGATTTTTATTGTTTTTGCCATTTGTTGCCATTGACCTTATAATTTCAAATATTTTACTTGCCATGGGTATGATGATGGTTTCACCCATGACCATTTCCTTGCCGTTTAAATTATTACTATTTGTCACTTTAAGTGGATGGCTAAAAATATCTCAAGGCCTTTTGCTTAGTTATAACTAAAAAGGATGCATGAATGAACATAAATATTTTACAAGAAGAAGACATTACCATTGTAGAGTTTGCAGGTCGTATGGATGCAACCAATGCTACGGAATTTGAAGACTCCTTAGAAGGCTGCTTTAACAGCGGACAAAAAAAATTAATTATTGATTTTTCAAGCTTGGAATATATAAGCTCTGCTGGTTTACGTAGTATCTTAATTATTGAAAAGAAAAAAAATACTCATAATGCTCAAATTATTTTTTGCTCCTTACAAAGTATGGTTGCTGAAATTTTTAAAATCTCTGCATTTACCACAATATTAAAAGTCGTCAACACAATGGATGAAGCTAAGAAATCTTTTTCTTAATGCGAGAAAATTATGCTAAAAATTAAGGTGCCTGCCAGTCTGCAAACATTACATCAGGTGCAAGCGCAAGTTGTAGAGCAATTACCTCCGGAGTTTCAAAGCCTTTGCTCTAAACTTGAGCTAGTATTGGAAGAAGTCTTAGTTAATGTATTTTATTATGCTTATAAAGAAAAAGAGCAAGATGGTGATGCAGAAATTATTTTTTGCGCAAAAGAATATGATGGACAACATTGCGCATACTTAAGTGTGCGCGACTGGGGGCCTCAATTTAACCCTTTTACTGACGTGGCAGCGCCTAATATAGATCTTGATGCAGAACACAGGCCCATAGGTGGATTAGGTATTTTTTTTGTTAAAACGCTTGCAACTCACTATAAATATACTTTTGAATCCGGTAGTAACTATATTGAACTTTACTTTGCGCCCGAATTAAATAAAGCATCGAGATAGTATGAAATATAATTCGATTAAAATATGTATACTAATTTTAGCTTACCTCTTGGTACGCAGTACAGATTGCGTTGCTGAGAGTCCACAAATTATTTCTCAGGATGTTCAAGTTAATTATATTAGTCCAACTCGCATGAGCCCCTTACAAACTAAAACAAATATTAAACGCAAAACACCTATTTCGCATAAGCAAACGCAAGTAACAAGCGTAAAGCCAGTACAGTCTATATACTCTGTAAAACCAACTCAAAGCACACAGATTACCCCCAAAAGTCAATCGCCATCCATAAATCAACAAAAAGTCACAGCAAAAACAACTATCATGCCTTATGATAATATTTACGCACTTTCACCATACGCTAAATATTTACGATTAAATTCATTAATTCCAGCAACGTTACCTTACGATATAAATTTGCCGTGGCAAGATATTATTATGAAGGCTTCGTTAAAATATGCTTTAAGCCCAGAACTTATTGCCGCAGTTATTAAAGTTGAATCCGACTTTAATGTAAATGTGGTTTCCTCTAAGGGGGCAGAAGGTCTTATGCAAATTATGCCTGCAACTCAAGACTATTTAAATCTGCATGATCCCTTCAACCCAGAGCTAAATATTATGGCTGGCTCAGCGTACTTACGTGAACAGCTTGATGCCTTTGGCTCAGAGGAATTAGCTCTAGCAGCCTATAACGCAGGCCCTGGTAATGTTATTAAATATAAAGGTGTGCCGCCTTTTAATGAAACACAAAATTATGTTGTAAAAGTTTTGCGGTATAAAGAAAAATTTGCAAAGCCATAATACTTTTCGTTATTTATAATAATAGGGCTATAATATGTTAAGAAAGATGCGCGTCAAAACAAAAATTTTAACTTTAGTAATTGGCACTTTATTATTGGCTGTTTCTATAGTTGCATATATATCGTATTACGAGCTTAATTCTTTAGCTGAAGATTCACAAAATGCCACTGAAAACCTTAGCCAAACATCTACAACCATAAGCAGTATAGCACTTTTAAGTCAAACTGAAAGTTATATGTTAAGACTTGTTAAAGCTCATGCAACTCATCTTTATTCAATATTTGCCCATTCTGAGAGTGAATTGCATACTGCGAAAAGAGTAGTTTCATTATTTTTTCAAAATCAGGCACATTTAATGAAACTGGATAATATCACTACAGATGAAAATGTAGTTTATGCACCAGGCGTGCAGAGTAATGATGATATTATCCAAGAAATAAGAATGCTTAGAAGTTTGCAGAATAATATAAAACCACTTATGGGAGATAATCTTCTAGTCGATATGTACATAGGGACTGAAAGCGGAATTTTTTATACGTATTCTGACAGGTTGCGCAATCTTAAAAACTATGATCCACGCAAAAGACCTTGGTATCAAAAAGCATATAATAGAGATGATGCAATCACTTGGGTTGATACTTACTCTTGGGATACAAACCATATAGTTATAAGTGGTGCAATTGCTGTTAAAGATGCAAATGGCAAGACAAAGGCTGTTATTGGTGGAGATATTCCTTTGGAGCTTGTTGCAAATTTTTTACAGAAAACTGTAGCAATTGAAGGTGGCTATGCCTTCATAGTTGGAAGTAGTGGCGATATTCTTGTACACCCCAGATATAAAGAGGAAAATTTTGAAAAATCCCCGCCAAAAAACGCCACAGACGCTAGAGCCGAAACCATAAGAGCCATGGCAAGGGGGGAAGTTGGTGTAAGTAATGTTAT
>CAYJHG010000086.1:0-6476 GCA_964369535.1 uncultured Desulfovibrionaceae bacterium | reverse complement strand
TTTCTTGGTTGGTCCACATCAAGATTTAGCTGTGTTGCCATATGGTATGCAAAAAGTTGCAAAGCTGGTAATATTAAAAAGCTTTGCAAGGGTTGCACTTGGGTTAAGGGCAATTGCCAACTATGAGTGGAATGTATGGGGGCATTTTCATGAGAAAGCACAATGGTTGGCCCTCGTCTGGCTTGCACAACCTCTGTATTAGAGCGAACTTTCTCAAATAAGTGGTCATTAGCAGCTATGACAAAAGTGGGAAACTCTGTATCAATTAAGGCAATGGGGCCATGCTTCATTTCTGCAGAAGAATACCCTTCAGCATGGATATATGATAATTCCTTTACCTTTAGCGCACCCTCAAGGGCTAAGGCGTACTGATAGCCACGCCCTAAGAAGAAAAGGTGCTTTTCTTTATAATATTCCACAGAAAGAGCTTCAGCCCTTTCGGCAATGCTTGGTAATTGCTGCTCTAATACATTGGGCATACTTTCTATGCCTTTAATATATGCAGAAATGCGTTCAGCATTGAGGCCTTTTTTCTGCGCATAATACATGGCCATTAGTAATAAAAGCACCATTTGTGCTGTCATAGCTTTGGTGGATGCAACACTGATTTCCGGCCCGGCATGAGTATAAAGTGTTGTGTCTGCTTCTCTTGAAAGGGAAGAGCCAAGCACATTGCATATGGCAACTGTAGGAATATTATGTTTTTTGGCCTTTAATAAAGCAGCGAGAGTGTCCGCAGTTTCGCCACTTTGACTCATGCATAACATATATTCGTCGTCAAAAAAAGCCGGAGATCTAAAAGCAAATTCTGACGCAAGTTCAACACTTACCGCAATTCCTGATAAGTCTTCGATAATGTCCTTACCCCAAAGAGCCGCATAATAAGAAGTGCCGCAGGCTGTAATATGTATGCGCCTTGGCACAGGCATGGATTCAAGTTCATGCAAAGCTATTGTAGAATTTATGATTCTTGAACGTAAACAATCGCTTATGACTTTAGGTTGTTCAAAAATTTCTTTGAGCATAAAATGCTTATAGCCGTCTTTTTGCGCGGAAACCGTATCCCAAGCAAGGGTTACGGCATCTCTTTTGATGTCGGATAAGTCTGCTATTTTTTTAAGTTTATATCCTGTAGGCTCACAACAAAGCAATTCGCCTTCATTGATAAAAACAACATCCTTAGTCCAAGCAATAAAGGCAGGGGCATCAGAAGCGATGAAGTATTCATTTTGACCAACACCCAAGAGCATGGGGCCTGATTGACGCACAGCCCATAATTTATTTGGGTGTTGTATGTCTGTAATAACAAGTGCATACGCTCCCGTTACTTCTTTTAAGGCCACTTGCAAAGCTTTTTCTAAATTTCCTTCACGCTCTAGGTGATAGGCAATAAAATTCACCAATACTTCTGTGTCGGTTTCAGAAGCATATTGAGTGCCGTAAGGTTTCAAAAATTCTTTAAGCTCAAGATAATTTTCAATAATACCGTTGTGTACAATGCAAAGCCTTTTGCTATTATCCATATGCGGATGTGCATTATTTTCTGTGGGCTCGCCATGCGTTGCCCAGCGTGTATGGCCTATGGCACAAGTAACGGGTTTGTGCAATTCAGATTGCATTTTCTTTTCAAGATTTTCTAATTTTCCGGCAGCCTTTACTGTTTTAAATGCATTATTGTCCACAAAGGCAATACCAGAAGAATCGTAACCGCGATATTCTAGTTTGCGCAAAGCTTCAACGGCAATATACAATGCCGGTTGAAAACCGGTATATCCTATAACTCCACACATTTTTCACTCCACAAATTATATGGTAAAGTCTTATATTTCTTTCAAAAAAATAGCGCATATTTTGCATGGCAGACCATGCGCAGCTTATGAACGCGACTTACCCTTCCATTCCTTACCGGAAAACTGCGCCAAACCTTGAATAATGGCATAGTGTGCCTTTTTTCCATAACCTTGACCCACTAGCATGCTGCATATTTGTTCGGCCAAAAGCAAGGTGGGCAGAGTAATTTGCAAGCGTCGGCATTCGTCAATGCACAAGCGCAAATCTTTTAAAAAGTGTTCCATATAAAAGCCCGGTTCAAAGTTATTTTCGAAAGAGCGCGAGGCAAAAAACCGAAAGTTGTTGCTGCCAGCAGCTCCATTAATAACACCCTCAAGCCATACTTCTAAATCAAGTCCTGCTTCTTGGGCAAAGAGTAAGGATTCGCAAATTCCAAGGGTATTGCCAAGGCCAGCAATTTGATTGGCAAGTTTAGCCTTATGCCCCATGCCTGCTTCCCCGTAGTGGGCAATACTTTTGCCCATGGCTTCCAGACAAGGCAAAATCTTGGCATAAGCTTCTTGTGCTCCGCCCACAAATATGGTGAGTGTTGCATTTATTGCTCCAGGTTCGCCGCCGGTCACGGGGGCATCCACACCATAACAACCTTTTTTAGCGCATTCAGCGGCTATGTGTACGGCAAGATCGGGGCTTGAGGTGGTCATATCCACAAGCACGCCGCCTTTTTTCATGTTTTGCAAAGCGCCATTTTCGCCAAGCAACACTTCTTCCACATCCTTAGGGTAGCCCACTATGGAAAAAATAGTATCGCATATTTGTCCCATTTCACGCGGGCTTTGTACCCATTTGGCACCATTTTCTATTAATTTTGCGGCTTTTTCTTGAGTACGGGTGTATACATAGAGTTCATAGCCAGCTTTTTGTAAATTGCTTGCCATGGCAAGACCCATAACGCCTGTGCCTATCCAACCTATTTTTTGCATAATATCTCCTAATTTTTTAAAATATCCTTAGTTATTTGTTCAGCCGTGATGGCTTTAAAATTTTTGCTGCGTACAGCTTGGGTGTGTTTTTTATAAAGTAATACATTTTTGTAAAGACCTTTGTTAAAGGTATCGCCCTTTTGCAATTCGCTTTGTATTTGCGCCAAGGCCGTGTCAAAGATATTTACAGGAATGTTTTGTATTTCTTGTAATTTAGTTGCATAAAAACTCACAGATTGTTCAAGACCGCTTTGCATGGTGAGCAGGCCGGCTTTAGCTGTTTTTATATGGTTTTCGGCTGAGGTTTTAATATTGAGCTTGCGGGCTTGTTCAGCTTGTTTTTCAAGGCTTTTTATGGTGCTGTTCACAATATTAATGCGGCTTGAAAAATTGCGTACACTTTCTATCATAAAAGCAGCATTGCGGATTTCAGAAGTGGTGGCCAGCATTTGTTGTCTTTCTAGGGCAATATTATTATCTTTAAGTATGGAGCGCAAGTGCGTATAATTTTCTTTTTCCACATCGCTACGCGCTTCGGCTATAAGGCGATCAACTTCTTTTAGAGGATCAGTGCCTTCAGCAAGGGGAGTAGAAGATTCGCCGGCTGTGTTCCATTCATTTTGTAAAAGAGAAGGCCTGTTGCCGCCCGGGGTATTTATGCCGGAAATGGCCAGACGAAATCCCAAATCTCGTGCTTTGGCTGGACCGTCAGCATAAAAAAAAGGGCTTTCTTCGCGCCTTCCGGGCAGTATTTCGTCTGTTCCCACCAAAAAGCTGCCCCCTTTACGCACAAAACCTCCGGCAGAACCGTGCAAACGCCCCCCAAGGGAAAAGCGAAACATGTCCAGCACCATTTCTGCTGCATTGCCGGCTGTGTCATAAAGGTCTAAGTTGTTAGGTTTTTTTGAGCCAATGCGCAAAGGATTTTCTTCAATGCGGCTTGTGCTTTCCGGTCTATAAACGGCATAGTCTTCATAAGATGCTTCCTTAGGTATGGGAAAGAAATCTTTTTCTAAAAATTCTTGGCTGGTGGTATTTTGGCCGCCGCGGGCAGCATATTCCCATTCGCTTTCTGTGGGCAAACGCACATAGCCCACATTGCGGCTGTCGCTTGCAAAATGGGGCAAACTTTCGGGAGCATTTTGTAAAAGCCATGCGGTGTATTTTTGAGTAAAATTATTGGCATCATACCAACTTATATCGGTTTTTGGACGAACATTTTCTGCAGAAGGTTTGGGGCAGGTGGCGTCCATAATAGCGCCCCACTGCAGACCTGTTACTTCATATTTACCCATGAGATAGTAAAAGAAATTACTGCCGGAAGTTTTGGCAGGGGCAAATTGTTGCCAAGCTTTGGGCAGGTCATTTAAGCCAAAAGGAGCAGAAAGCGAAGCTGTGTGGCGGCTGTCATAATAGGCGCGGTCTAGGCTTGAACTGTGGTCGCGTCCAAAGCGAGTGGTCATATCCCATAAAAAACCCTTGGCCGGCACAGCCACCAACTTAAAAACCATGGACACATCACAAGGCATGGGCAAGATAATATCGCTGGTCGAAGGATTTGGGTTAAAGCCTTCGGTAATGTCGGCACTGCCTTTAAGTTTAAGAGCTGCATGGCTTTCGACGCTGAGTAATAGGGCAAACAAGAATATGGTTAGGGTTTTATACATCTCTAATAACCTCCGAAGGTTCTATGCGAGCAGCTCGATTGGCCGGAAAAACGGTGGCCGCTAAAGACAAAAAACATACAAGCAATGTTGCCAAGGCAAAATGACTGGATGGCAAAAAACATATTTTTTCCACACCTTGCAGGCTTTGGGCAAAGAGGTGGTCTATGAGGGCGGCCGTTATGGCATAGATTATGGCAGCCAAAAAAGCGCCCAACACGCTGGTGAGCAAAGATTGAAAGAGCGGAAAGGCCATAAGTTGTTTTGAACTATAGCCCATAAGGCGTAAAATGCCTAAATATCTTTCTTTGCGACGCACAGCGGCTAGCACATTGCTCGTGGTGGAAGCCCAAAAACCAAGGGCTGCAGCGCCACCTATGAGCGTGAATATGAGGGTGAGAGATGTGTCTAAGGAGCGCACGGCCGCTATTTGTTCGGCTTGGGTAAACACGTCTATGTTTTTTTGCGCAAAATAATTGCGCAAGGTGGTAACGCCGTTCAAGTCTTTGGCATATAAGCGAAAGCCGGCATATGTTCTTGCGTCTTCTTTGGTGTCTTCTTGTTTTTCGCCAAGCCAGCCAAGTTCTGGAAGAAGCAAGGCTTTGGCGTCATTTTCGGCAGGGGCGCGTCCATCACGAAAGTCTTCTGTGGCTTCTAGAAGTTCTAAGGGAATAAAGGCAACATTTTTTTGTTGCGCCTCTAAGGGTAAGATGTTTTGCACCACAAGTGTTATGCTTGCGCGTTCAACTTTACCTTGGTGTAAGCGCTCTACGCGTCCCACAAGGGCAGAGCCTACTTCTGCTTGTAATTTGCGAGCCGCTTCAGCCGAAAGAGTAATGGCAAAAGCTTTTTTTTCTGGGTCTTTGGGATGTGGTATACTATATGCTTTGCTTGTATCTACGCCATAATGTTGCAAAAGGGTGTCGCCTTTGGCTGTGGGTTCCAAAGATGCGGTAATTCTTTGCAATATATTAGTGCTGTTGTAGGGGGCAAGGCTCATGGTGGCTGCAATGGAGCGGGTGCGCGGCAAAACAAAGCCCACGGCACCTTGGGTAGTTTCTTGCATGGCATGCAAGTCTTCTTTTGTATAATATCCACTGGATACAGGTATAATTTCTAGATTACGCGGGTCATTTTTTAGGCGGTCGGTCATGGTTTGGATAACGCCAAATTTGACGCCATAGAGCACAAGCAAGGGAGCCAATACCGCGGCCAAAGAAAGAATGGCGCAGGCAGAAAGCAAGCCGTCGTGTATATAATCTTTATAGGCCAAGCGGCAAGCTTTTACAATCATGCCAAGCCTCCAATGCTTGAAATAATGTGGTTTTCTTCACGTTTAGTCTGAGCATGTATCAAGCGAAAGCCCATTTCTTGAGCCATTTGTGGCGCGTGTGATACCATGAGCACGCTGATATTTTTTTCTTGAGCAAGGCGCACAAAGAGCTTGAGAACACTTTTGGCATTGATGGGATCAAGGGATGCCACGGGTTCGTCGGCTAAAATGAGTTTGGGTTCGGAGTATAAGGCTCTGGCAATGGCAAAGCGTTGTCTTTCGCCCACAGACATTTGCGCCGGTTTTTTATGTAGTAAATGTTCTATGTCTAATTCGTGGGCAAGATTTTGCAAAGTGTTTTGGCTCGCTGCATAATCACGCGAAAAGTGTGATACAAGTATATTTTCCTGACCTGTTAAAAAAGGTAATAAACCACCTGTTTGTAGTATATAACCCACATATTTTTGGCGAATTTTAGCAAGGGCATCGGTGTGGTTGCTTATGGTAAGCATGTTTATTGTTGTATCTTGGGGTATGAAAAAAAATGCGCTTTCTTTGCCAAGGCTTACTTCATGGTCTGGCCGTAAAATGCCTGCCACCATATCAAGGGCTGTGCTTTTTCCGGAACCGCTAGGCCCCACCAAGGCCACCAATTCCCCTTTTTTTACTTCAAGGCTTTCAATACATAAGGTAAATGCATTGTTGCCCGCGTGGGTTTTTTGTATGTTTTTTAGCTGTAATATGTGTGACATTTTTTTTGTGTTT
>CAYJHG010000085.1:0-6502 GCA_964369535.1 uncultured Desulfovibrionaceae bacterium | reverse complement strand
CATTCTTGGCATGGCTATAGCTGCTGGGTATTTATTTCAATTTGTAATTTAATGTATTTTTAATATTTAAATGAAGCCCTGTGTATATTATGCACAGGGCTTCATTTTGTGATATAAATTACAAAGTTTTTTTGCTTGACTTAGTAAGGTTCCTTGTACAATTCATTGTGTGGCAGCTTCTGGAGCATGTCGACAGATAATGCCACCAAAAATAAGCGTACATTTGTTTTTATATGAACTAATTGCTTTTTTGTCTTTGCATTTGAGTGAGTAAGATTTGTATGTAAGGCAACCTTGTTGTTTTTATGTAAAAATTATATGTGAAAATAGTTGTACAGAGCTTTCATTTTATGGAAAAATAGCTACATCAATGTGCAATGCAATTTTTAATTTTAACATGAGGAAATATTATATATGGCAAATCCCCCTTTTACCCTCACAGAGTTTTTAGCTGCTGAGGTAAAGCCAGCCTTGGGCTGTACAGAACCGGGCGCTGTAGCTTTGGCTGTAGCTAAAGCTAAGGAATACTTACAAGGTGTTGTCACACACGCTAAAATCATAGTAAGTGATGGCATTTTCAAAAATGGCGCGTCGGTGGGTATTCCCGGCACATCGGGCATGAAAGGCAATAATATTGCTGCTGCACTGTCAATTTTACAAGGCAATGCTGATTACGGCCTTGAGGCATTAAAAGATTGCAAGCCTGAAATTCTCCCTCAAGCTGTAGAGCTGCTCAATAAGCATTGTATTGAAATTCATGCTGATACAAATTTTCATGGTGTGTATATTCATGCTTATCTTAAAGATGATATGGGGCATTCTGCACAATGTATCATTGAAGGTCAGCACGATAGAATTGTGAAGATATATCAAGATGATAATCTTGTATATAATGCCCAGGCCGCGCAGACTACAGACGAAAATTTTGAAGAAAAGCTCAGTATTGCCGAACGAATTCGTACCATGTCCTATTCACAAGTGATTGCCATTTTAGAAACCATAACATCTGCTGACGTAGATTACCTTTTACAAGGGGCGCGGATGAATATGGACATGGCTCTTAAAGGTGTGGAAATGCCATTGGGCTTGCAAACAGGACGTACCATTTTACAAAATACTCCTCTTTTGCCAGCAGGGCGAGACCTAGCTTCACAATCGTTGCGCATCAAGGCTTATACGGCTGCCGCCGCCGACGCTCGTATGGGTGGATTAAAAGAAGCTGTCATGAGCAGCGCCGGTAGTGGAAATCATGGGCTTACCGCCATTATTCCTATTACCATGATGTCACAGGTTTCTGACAAAAGTTCTTGGCAATTAGCCGAAGCATTGGCTTTTAGCCATTTGTCTACCTCATATATTAAAAGCCGTTTAGGGCGGCTTAGCCCCGTATGTGGATGCACAGCTTGTGCAGGGGCCGGTGCTGCCGCAGGACTTGTGTATATGCTTGCTTCTGAAGACCAAACAACAGAGACAGTAGAAAAAAATTCTACCATTAGCCCTGTTAAGGTAAACAAAGCTGCTAACGCCATGGCTATTATCCTAGGCAATTTAGCAGGTATGATTTGCGATGGAGCCAAAGATACTTGCGCTCTTAAAGTGGGGACCGCCGCTTTAGAAGCATGCCATGCGGCTTTGCTCGCTTTAGATGGGCATTACCCAGAATTGCAAGGTATTGTAGATGAAGGTATTGAAAATACAGTGAAAAACTTGGAAGACATTTCTAGTCAAGGAATGAAGGATATGGATAAAGTTATAATAAATATTGTAGAATCGCGCTCGAAATAAGTCGGCTATCTTAAACCTTTTCTGGTCGCATTGACTTACGTCAACGCTTTAAAAGACTACGCACAATGAATTTGTAGCAGTCTTATTTACTTTGTCCGATGGTCTGAGCGTTTTTATTTCCTTGTATAGGTAAATGGCTGTCGGGCATGGCTTTGTCCATATCATTTTGGTTATTGTCTGCGGTTTTTAGGGGCAGCCATAAACCTTGGTGGTTTAGCACAGCAAAGGGACGCACTTGGCGTTTATATTGCTTCTCTGGTATGAGCAGATAGGATGGTTGGCTTAAGTTGTCTAAAATAAATACGTTTTGCTTATGCTTTGCGGCTAAAATAGCGTGCATACCATCGTTTATTTTATCGTATAAAAGCACAACCCAAAGGTTTTCTTTGGGCCACCCAAAGTGGTCTAAGGCAAAAAATTTAGCAAAAGCATAATCTTCACAATCGCCGGCGCGGTTTTTCAAAAATTCGTGCGGTAGAGCCCAATGTTCATTTTTTCCATATAAAGCAGCGTCTTCGCGCGAGGGTATGTTGTTAAAAAAACCATTGATGTTGCGCAAGCGAGTCATGGGGTCTGACTTTGGCATAATTTTGGCGAGGGCTGCATATTGTTTTTGGTGTCCTTGCGGTAGGGGAATGTTTTTTGGGTCAAAAACCTTGTGATCATGTTCTTTGCGTAATTGCGCCCAAGCTTTTCGCAAAACAGCAGATTTTGGCGTAAGTTCGGCATTTTCGACTAATATAAGTTTTTTCCCCAAAATTTGCATGGTGGGTGAGCTTTTTGACACAGTTATTTCTTGTGCAGGAGAGTTTTTTTCAGCAGCGGCAAAGGCTTGGTTCATGGGCGCTAAGCATAAGCAAAGTAAGCAAAGTGCTTTTGCAGGTTGGAAAAATGTCCAAATATATGACAGTGTTTTTTTATGATAAGGCACGATGTTCTCTCTTAAGTAATAAAGTGTGTTTTGTCATGCGGTTGCCGGTCGTTTTCTGTCGTCGATAAGTAATATGAATACAGTGCATAAAATGAGTACAGCACCAAACCAACCCCAAGCAGAAAAATTTTCACCCCAAATATACCAAGCAGCTAGTGTGGCCACCACGGGTTCAAAATTAGCTATGATGGCGGCTCTTGTGGGATTTAAGCGTCTAATACCTTCACAATAGGCCCAATAAGCCACATATGTACTTATAAAGCTGAGTCCAAATAAGGTTAACCATGTAGAAATATTGCTATAAAAATGCAATTCTGTAAAAGGAAAAATGCAAACGGAGGCTACCAAAGAACCGTAGCCATATAGGGTAAAGGGCGTATAGATAGTAAGAAATTTTTTAGTAACCACATAATGGGTAGCGTATAAAAAGCCGGATAATAAGCCAAAAATTATGCCTAAAATAGGAAGTGTATTGCTAGCTGTGTTACCTGAGCCGGAAAAACTTATAAAAGCCACACCAGTCATGGCTATGATAATGGCAATGGTTGTAATTTTGGTGAAAGCAATGTTAAAAAATATGCGTGAAAATAAGGCCACCCAGGCAGGTGCTGTGTACAGAAGAACCGAAGCTAAGGCCACTCCGCCGTCTTTGACAGCATATTGATAGGCCACAAAAAAAGAAGCGATAGAAAAAACACCAAAGAGCACAAAAACTCCAAGGTGTTTGGTGGATCGCACATAAATATCCTTGATACAGTAGGCGTGGATGAGCAAAAATATGCCGCCTAAGAAGGCGCGCCAAAAGGCCACGTCAAATGGTCCAAGTCCGGCGGACATGGCCATGCGCCCAAGCACGCCAAGAAAGCCCCAACAAATGGCTGCAATCAATATAAAAATATAACCTAAATATATGTTCATTAGCGTATGCTTTACCCTTTTTCTTATACGCAAGCCATAGAATACCTTTTGTTAAAAGGCAAGGTAATTTTCGCAGTACTTTAGAAAGCGGATAATCAGCTTAAACTATAAAATGTACCGTTCTGCAACTTTCTGCAACCATATAAATTTTAAATTATTTTTAAGTCTATTTGTTGTGTCATGGCATTGTTACCATAGTTTTTATGAGCACCCCTAATTTTATTACTTGTTTTTGCCGATACAGTTAGATAACATTTGCGTAAGCTTCTTTTGTTATTTAAGCGTTAGAGTTAACGGCTTTTTGTATATCTCTATGTACATATCTTCACGATTTGTTTTTCTTTGAGTAAGCAAAAAAATGTATCATATGCCATATTGCTTAAAGATCATACTTCATGAGCAATGTAAGACATTGAAACGTAAGAATAAATATTTGATATGATGCGTAAGTGAAGTTTTTATAATTATTATAGATATTAATTTTTGAATTATTATGGGGGAATGCGTTATGCGTAAGCTTAGTTTGTTTTTTTCTTTAAGCTTGGCTTTTTGCGTCATTTTTTCAAGCATACATATTGCTGCCTATGCAGAGCCGGTAGATGATGCCGAAGAGAATAGTACCGAAGATAATTGGTATGTGGGCACAGAGGCTTGTGCCGATTGTCATGCTGATACTGTACGAGCCTTTAAAGCAAATTCCAAAAAATCCACCAGCAAAGAATCTGTTATGATAATGAAAGAAAAACTTACCGAAGCTGAGTTTAAAGGCTGTTTAGCTTGCCACACCACAGGCTATGGAAAGAAAGGCGGCTTTGTAAGCTATGAGCAAACGCCGCATTTGGCTGATGTAGGTTGTGAATCTTGCCATGGCATGGGCGGTTTGCACGCTGAAGACGGTAGCCCTGAATCCATTTCGCGCACACCCACCATACAACTTTGTGCAACATGCCATGATGATAGCAAGATAGCGCGAATATCATATGATGGTCGCATTTATTCCGGTGCGCATTAAAATAGTTTTTTCTCATGTGAATTAAAAAAATACCATAATTACTTTATAATACTACTACATAGGAAAAGACAATATGATACAAATACAAAAAAAAATAGGTAATAAATTTGCATTATTAGTGGGCACAATGATGATTTTTGTTGCTGGTATTTTCTTGGCATTTGTTTCCTATACAAATGAACAAAGAGTTATAAGTACCATGAATAAGAATGTTACCATTGTTAAGGATCTTATTCAAAATATTGTCTACCGCCCCATGGTGGCAGGTGATAATGAAGGGACACAAAAAGAATTTAGCTATTTTGGACAGCATCGCCCTGAGATGAAGCTGTACATGTCGAGTTTTTTAGGCACTGTTACTTATTCAAGCCAAAGCCTAAAAAGCAAAACTCCCGTAAAAAATATTGATGCGCCGGCAGATGTTATTAAGCTTATGGAAGAAGCTACCACTAGGGATATTCAAAAAACAGAGCTGATTTCTGATAAAGGTAAGTGGTATTTCATTTCTGTGAACAGCATAAAAAATGAAAAAGCTTGCTACCACTGTCATGGTTCCTCCAAGGATATATTAGGCCAATTTACCACCATCAATGACATCACCCCCGATATGGAACAATTGTATGAAACTACCTATACTATTATAGCGCTTGGGTGTGTGACCATACTGTCCATGATTGCTCTTGTTCGTTTTTTCATGTCAAAAATTATTGTGAAAAGACTTACCGCGCTTAGAAATTCCAGCATAGCCATAAGCGAAGGTGACTTGGATGCGCCTTTAGTCTTAAGCGGCGTGGATGAATTATATGATGTGAGCCATAATATTGAAAATATGGTTCTGGGTATGAAAAAAGAAATAGGCTTTACCCAAGGTTTACTCAATGGCATTCCTGTTCCCTATATTGTTATTGATGCAGAGCAAATTGTTATTGCTTGCAATCAACCTCTGCTGACTAATTTTGATGATCCCGGAGTGCCGGAAGATTATATTGGCAAGGATCTCTCATACTTCTTAGACCCCAAGGGCACACGAAACGGTATATTGCGCGAGCTTTTACTTTCAGAAGAACCTATTAAGGGAAAAAGCATCTCATATAGAGATAGAAAGGGTGGCTCCAGATATTGTATAGCAGATATCAGTATGTTATATGATTTGGACAAAAAGCGTATTGGTTCTTTTGCTGTTTATGTGGATATTACAGAAGTTCGTAAACAAGAAAATATTGTAAAAGAACAAAATGAAACTATTTCCGTTAATGCAAATTCTGCCAAGGACGTTTCTAATAGCGTTGCGGAAAATACAAATCTGCTTTCTGCACAAGTGTCTACGGCTCATACTGCCACCACTAATATATTAAACAATACGCAAAATGCGGTCATGGCTTGCGAAGAAATGCGTGCGGGCGCTACCAATGTCACAGCACAGGCTTTGCAATCTTCTGATATGGCTACCGAGGCAAGCAATGAAGCTAGCGAAGGGGCTAATGTTGTTCATGAAGCACTAAATTGTATTGAACAAGTTATGCGGCAGGTTCAAACTCTTGTAAAAGATATGGAGGAGCTTGGTATTCAAGCTTCTGAAATAACGCGTATTATATCTGTAATTGACGAAATTGCCGGGCAAACAAATCTTCTTGCGCTCAATGCTGCCATTGAAGCTGCTCGCGCAGGGGAGTCGGGAAGAGGCTTTGCTGTTGTTGCCGATGAAGTACGCAAACTTGCTGAAAAAACACAAGAAGCTACCGGACACGTTAACACCACGGTCACTTTGATACTCAACGGTATTTCAAAAGGCTCCAATGGCGCAGATAAAACCCTTGAACTTATGCAAGAGGCTACGGTATTTTCAAAACAATCGG
>CAYJHG010000084.1:0-6596 GCA_964369535.1 uncultured Desulfovibrionaceae bacterium | reverse complement strand
TGAATTGCAGAAATTGGTGGCAAGCATTGCTATGCCACAAGCCAAAATAACCAGCGGAATATAGCTCATACCTTCCAAAAGCGCACGTAAGGAGTATTCCATAAATACAGGAACATTCGTTGCAGGCTTAACCATAGCCGCCCCAAGGAACAAGGCTACAGCGATGAGCAAAAATACGCGCCAAGGGAATTTAGAACTAAATTCGTCTATATTAGCAGCCGTTACACCACGGAAATTGATAAAGGTTAAAATACACACCACAATCATGGTTCCAGCCAACATATTTTGTGCAAGAAAAGCCCCAAGAGCAGAAGCTTTGCCTAAAATGCCAGGTAACAACATATACATAGCAAAAAGCCCAAAGAATAATATGGTGCACTTTTGTTGCCAATTCATGGGTGGGAGTGGATTACGGTTGAGCTCGTCAGGATTAAAGTCACGCAATTTACTCACGTCCACGCGAAAAATAAATTTCATGCTAAAAAGTAAGCAAGCCATAGAAATCATGGAAATGGTCAAACCAAAAAGCATAAAACTGGCATAACTGATAATGGGCACATTCAATTCAGGATTACTGGCCGCAAGATTGTATAAATTGGAAAGAACATAAAATGAACCGCCCTTAATAGGATCAGATGCAAAAGAAAGCAAAATCATAATAATGCAATTTACCAACATAAGACTAGTGTATTTATCACCTTTTTTATAACCAGCGCACTCAAAAAGCACATACAAAGCCGGCCACATAAGAAATACAGCACTTACTTGCTCAATGCAGGCCACAGAATAGCTGGCAAATAAAAACATGGCTGTCATAACCCAAGGTTTTCCACGCACAAAGGAACGTGTGAGCATCCAACGGGCTAAATAAGCAGAAATATTACTGTGTACAAGAATGGCACTAAATACCATGAGGAAGAAAATATACACAGTCATGGGATTACCCATAAATTGCGACAACACCGCAGGCATGGGAGCATAATTGCTAAATCCTACAAGGATTACCCCCAAAAGGCCTGGCCATACAGTATCCACAGTGGACCATAAATATACCACGCCTAAGAAAAGTAACAAAATATTCATGCCAAGAGGCGAAATAGACAGCAGCACACCACCATCTACAGCGGGAAAACCCATCTCCACAAGACGGGGGGTACTTTCCACCACCATGGTGGGCGACGGCAAATACTTACCGAAAAACATAAGGGACAAGCCAATAATTGTGTGCAATAACTTCATAGGTTCATAATTTCTTACTACTTCAGATGATTGCTGAGCTTGCTGTGCCATAAAAACTCCTCCAAAATAAATTCTAAAAACAAGACACTTGTTACACAATTCACATACAAAGCATTAGCCAAAGAAACTGTCTCCGAAAAGACATTTTTTAAACTTTTAACAAATTTTCTCGAAATAAAATATTTTCAATAAGACTTTAATATATAAAATAAAAAAAGCTAAACATAAATCACTCTTTTTTACAATCTTGTAACTTTGTAAAATAATGAATATTTTTATTAAAATTGAATATACTGAACCAATCAACGTATTTTTTGATTTTTTTTCACAAATTGCTTATATTTGCATTGTGTGTAAAATCACCTTGTATTGCTTGCAAATATAATTTACTACCATGGCCAAGACATGATGATAGATACCACATCCACGAAAAAACATTTTGAATTACCAAAAAATTAAACAACATGCATCTTTTACAAAAAATCCTTTCCACAAAATCCCTATCTCAACTGAGTCGTAGCGGTTTGGCAAGTAAAGCCCAGCTTGCTTTGGAAGCTATAGCCCAAGGCAAAAGCAGTTCTATATTGGTGCAAACGCGCGAAGAATTTAATAACGTGCGTGCATTATTGCAATTGTTTACACCAGAACTTTCCTTTGCAACACCATCAATAGACAAACCACGCTGGCAAAGCCCCATACTTTTTCTGCCCCCCGGCGTCTTGCAAACTGGCCTTGCCTCATCTTGGGCAGATCGCATGGCCACTTTTTATGCTCTGCAATACGGTAAGGCCACATGCCTTGTGCTCACGCCCGACAATCTTTTGATAAAATACATGCCACGCGATTTTTTTGACACGCATGAGCTTATTTTGCAAAAAGGCGCCGATATGTCACCGGAGCTACTCATAGACCAAGCTGTTGAGTGGAATTATGAACGCGTTCAAATGGTCACGCGCAAGGGCGACATTGCCAGACGTGGTGATATTTTAGATATTTTTCCCCCCGGATATGAAAAACCTATACGCATAGAATTTTTTGGAGACACCATAGAAGATATGCGACTTTTTGACGCTGTTTCACAGCGTTCGCTCATGGATATTGCTGAAATAACGCTCATTCCTCCCCTACCCATTACTGCAAGTCCGGCTTTACAAAAAAAAGCTCAAGACCGTTTTCAAAGGCTTTTGCACAAAGGTTTTATAGACGAAAATTCAGCCCACGATTTCAAAAAGAATTTGCTTGTGGGCGGCACCGGGCTCTTGCCCGGCGTTTTTTATGATGCCCCCACCGTTTTTGACGAATGGCTACCCAAGGACACGGTATGGTTACTACCAGGCCTTGCTGATACCAAGGATTGCATAGAAAGCACCAAACGAAGCCTTAGCGAAAATGTGGAAGACGACAGCCAAAGTATTAGCCATAAAACTAAAGAATTCCTTGCAAGCGGCAAAACCATGCAAGTGGCACAACCTGCACGCATGGCCTTGCGCGAGGCAAGCTCTGCACTTGCCCTTTGGGATAACAAAAATACAGCCTTTTATTTTGAGCCTCTCATCATGGGAGTGAGCCTAGATGCTAATAATCAAAATAACATAGAAGCACCCAAAAACCATGAAGATTTACCGGAAAAAGTGTACAGAAACTTTACCGAGCTCTTTCCTATGCCTAATGCCATGGACAGACCTTGGCAGCAACTCATAGCTGCTTTGAAGGAATGGCAAAGCACCAAAAGACAAGTATTACTTTCGTTTAGTTCAGAGCGAAGTCGCGCAAAATTTTTGAGCCTTGCCGAGCAAGACGGCATACATCCGCATTTGCGCTACCTTCCTCATACATCGGGTTTGTTTGCGCTCATTTCCCCTTGGCGCAGTGGTGTGGAGCTTTTGTGGGACAATGTGTTGGTGCTTGGGGAAGACATAATATATCCTAAAGCAGAAAAACGCAGCCGCATTCCCACAGGCGCCTTTAAAGGCCTTGATACTTTTGACGATATTGCGCCCGGCGACCTACTTGTACACCGCGATTATGGCATTGCGCGCTTTATGGGTTTGCACCGCTTAGAAAGAGGCGAAGCTGCCAACGACTTTTTATTATTAGAATATTCCGGCGCGGACAAATTATATGTACCTGCCGACAGGCTTTCGCTCATTCAGCGCTTTAAGGGCAATGACGGGGCTGAGCCAAGCCTTGATAGACTTGGTGCAAGCCATTGGCAAAATAGCAAGGACAAAGCGCGCAAAGCCATAGAGAAAATTGCGGCTGACCTTGTGGAAATGTATGCATTTCGTAAGGTTACCAAGGGTTTTACCTACAGCCCCCCCGATGAACTCTACCGTGAATTTGAAGCCACTTTTGGTTTTGAAGAAACGCCTGACCAATCAAAGGCCATACATGACGTATTGGACGACATGGAAAAAACCCAACCTATGGACAGGCTGGTTTGCGGCGATGTGGGTTTTGGTAAAACAGAAGTTGCTTTAAGAGCAGCTTTTAGAGCAGCAGCCGAAGGCAGGCAGGTGGCCATGCTTTGCCCAACCACCGTGCTTGCAGAGCAGCATTATCAAACATTTAGGCAACGTTTGGCCGGTTTTCCTGTGCATGTGGGCCTTTTGAGTCGATTTGTTAGCAAAGCAAAACAAAAAGAGGTGCTTAAAGCAAGTGCAGAAGGCAATATAGACATACTCATCGGCACACACAGAATACTTTCCAAAGACGTGGCCTTGCCCAATTTGGCTTTGCTCATTTTAGACGAAGAACAACGCTTTGGAGTTCGCCACAAAGAAAAACTCAAAGCTTTGAAAAAAAATGTGGACGCGCTCACCCTTACAGCCACACCCATTCCGCGCACCCTACAATTATCCATGTCTGGCATACGCGACCTCTCGCTCATAGAAACCGCCCCACCCGAAAGAAAACCTGTGGCCACGGCTATTTTGCAAAGAGATGGAAAAATTTTAAAAGATACTCTTGAAAGAGAATTGGCGCGCGAAGGCCAAGTATTTTGGGTATATAATAGGGTTCAAGGCTTGGAAAGGGCTTCTGAATATGTGCGCAATCTTGTGCCTCATGCCCGTGTGGGCATGGCGCATGGGCAAATGGCAGAAAAAGAATTGGAAAGCACCATGCATCGCTTTTGGCATGGCGAATTGGATGTTCTTGTGTGCACATCCATTATAGAATCCGGACTTGATTTTCCCCGCGCCAATACCCTTGTGGTGGATCAAGCGCACATGTTTGGCCTTGGCCAATTATACCAATTACGCGGACGTGTGGGGCGCTCTGACAGGCAAGCCTATGCCTATTTTGTTATTCCAGAAGAACATAGGCTGTCGGACATAGCACGCGAACGCATGCGCATTATCTTAGAAATGGACTATCTTGGCGCAGGTTTCCAAGTGGCCATGGAAGATTTGCGTTTACGCGGTGCCGGCAATATTTTAGGCGAAGTACAATCTGGGCACATGTCGCGTCTTGGTCTTGATCTCTTTTTAGAAATGCTAGAAGAAGCCGTGAGTCGCCTTAAAGGAACGCCTTCGGCTGTGGCAAGCCATACGGAATTAAATATTGGAGTTCCGGCACATATCCCTGAAAGCTATATACAAGATGGGCGAGAGCGTTTACGCTATTATAAAACCTTAAGCTCAGCCTCCACCGAAGCGCAACGAGAAGAAATTGCCTTAGGGATGCGTGATCGCTTTGGAGCATTTCCGCCAGAATTTACCAGTTTTTTAGCCATACTTTCCTTCAAACAACTTCTGGGCACACTTCAAGCACAAAGAGCTGATATATATATTGATAAAGTTGTTGTGCATTGGAATGCAGGTCAGAAAAATTTAGATGGAGATAAACTTGTTGCTTGCCTTGCCAAGGAAGAATCTTTAAAGTTGTACCCTCCGGCCACTCTAGAAATTCGTCTTGATATTTTGCAAAAGGCTCAAAGCAGCACTGCGTCAGAAAATTCTTTTGCAAAAGCGCTGGATTTGGCAGGTAATACACTTTTACGCTTCCAAAAAGAACCAGTTCTTAAAGAAGAAAAAATAGAAAACTAGCTCAACACACAAACAACACAAAATAACCATGCAAAAATACACGCTTATTCTTATATTGACCCTTTTTTTAACCGGATGCTACGACAACATCACAGAGCAAAGCGGCACCTTGGCAACGGTGAATGGCAAGCCCATTTTGCTCAACACCGTCATGGCATTGCAAGAAATACAAGCTCCGGAATTAAGTTCTTTAAAATCACAAAAAACTGATGCCCTAGAACTTTTACGCAAGCAATACGGCCACGCCTTAACCCTGCTCATTTTTTATGAAGTTTTTTTACAAGAACTAGAAAATAAAGGTGTTTTTATAACAGACACCATGGTTACGGCACAAGAAAAAATTATTCGTGCCGATTATCCAGAAGGTGAGTTTGAAACATATCTCTCGGAAAACGTTGTTGATATTGAAGCTTGGCGTACTTTATTGCGCTATGGCATAGCTGTTAAATTGTTTAAAGAGCATATTATACGCCACGACTTTGTGCCTTCCATAGACCAAGTACAAGATTACTATGAAAAAAATGCTAAAAACTTTATTTTGCCGGAAAGGGTGAGTTTATATGTGATTTCCAGCGAAGAAAAAGAGCTTTTATCAGGCTTACAATCCATACCCGACCTTTTCACAAAAATGGTTGATAAAGCTTCCGAAGAAGTTTACGACCCTCTTACAGGTACGCTTTTAGAAAGTTTAACCTATGATATTTCTGCAAAATTACTTAAACCCATACCTGAGACGCCCTTAGAATCACCATCGCAAGAGCCTAAACCCATTACAGAAACTCAAAAACCTCTTGGAGAGGTAATAAGCACCAATACACAGTCCAATACAAGTGAATTGGCTTCTCCATTTATGGAAACCGGCACCATTGAAGCACCTCAAACTTCCCTCACAGAATTGAGCCCTTCATTGCCTATGGTGCCACTTAAAAAAGAAGAGCCAAGCCCAATGCACACAGAGGCAAACAAAAATGGAAACCAAGCCGAAAACATAGAAGAACCTGTTATCATAACACAATACAAACTCACCGTTGAAGCTGAAAAGCTACCCAAAGAATGGCAAAAACCCCTTAACTCCATAGCAGAAAATGCTTGTTCTGAAATACTTGCACAAGGCGAAAACCATGTGCGGGTGTGCCTTGAAAAAAAATTCCCAAAGCAGCAATTGCCCATTAGTGAAGCCTATGTATATATTGAAGATTTTTTAGCTGAAGAAAATTGGGAAAAAACTATTCACGCTTGGCTGGAAGAGCAATTACCCAAGGTTAAAATTGAAGTAAGCGAACACTTGAAAGGCAATTTATAAAAAAA
>CAYJHG010000083.1:0-6612 GCA_964369535.1 uncultured Desulfovibrionaceae bacterium | reverse complement strand
GGCCTGCTTGGACAAGCTCTTACAAGAACTCTTCTTGCGCATCAATGGAATATATCTTGTATTGGACGAAAAGATGGAGACATCTTAGATGCTAATTTTATTGAAAAAAGCATTCAAAAATTTCGCCCCACGCACATATTTAATGCCATTGCTTGGACCAATGTTGACCTTGCTGAAAGCGAAGAAAGAGACGCATATGTGCTCAATCGTGCGCTGCCTGCTTGCCTTGCCCAAGTTATTAAACCAAGCTCTATACATCTGATACATTATAGTACAGACTTCGTTTTTTCTGGTAATAAAAAAAGTTGTTATGTGGAAGACGACTCTCCCGACCCTGTTTCTGTGTATGGCTTGAGCAAGCATGCCGGTGAGCAAGCGGTTTTAAACCTAGCACCCGAAAACAGTTGCATTTTGCGCACAGCTTGGCTTTTTGGTCCGGGGCGTGATAATTTTGTTTCAAAAATATTAGATGCTTGCCATGAAAAAGAGCACATTTCAGTTGTACACGACCAAATTGGTTCTCCCACATATTCTATGGATTTAGCCTTTTGGAGCATGCTTGTGGCAGAAAAAAGACTTACAGGCATATACCATGCCGTAAATGAGGGGCGCGCTTCATGGTGCGATTTGGCTTGTGAAGCCCAATCGCTAACCGAGGCTCCTTGTCGCATAAATCCTATTTCTTCCGACGAATGGCAACAAAAAGCAACACGACCTGCTTTTTCTGTATTAAATAATGGAAAATTAAGCGAAGCCATTGGCATTACGCCACGCCCTTGGCCGCAAGCCTTGCGCGATTATATTTTTTCTGAATATCTTAACAGAGATAGTATAGGCGCCTAGGCTTTCTTTGCACCATAAATACTTTGAGCTAGTCATGCCCATAAAAAAAATTCTCTATATTTTAGTATTCACTACTCTTTTACATATGCACTCTGCTCACGCTATTCCGCGTTCTCCAGAAGCATTGGCACTTATGTCTAACAGACTCATCAACACCAATGTTCCTTATGGTGCCATAAGCTCACTCAACCGACCAAGTTTTGGCACCATGATGGATGCAGACTTGTCCCTGAACGACCAAGACCCTGTATTCATAGCACAATTCCCAGAAGGCCCAAGACTATATCCGCAAAATATTATGGTATGGCACCAAATAGCCAATGAATTTATTGGCAATGCGGCCTATGCCATAACCTATTGCCCCATCACCGGCACCTTGGCAGCGTATCAAAGTACGCTTGATAAAACACCGTTATATTTTGACGTGGAAGGCCGCCTTTATGACGGTAACTCCGTGCTCATAGACCGCAATACCGGCAGTTTTTGGCTTCAAGCCTTGGGTATGGCCTTTGAAGGACCCTTAGTCGGCAGAGGCTTGGCTAAAATTCCTGTATTTTGGACAACATGGGGAGCTGCCAAGCGCATGTATACCGACATACCAGTGCTTTCTAAACCCTCTGGGAGTCGTAAAGCCTATGGCCGGGACCCTTACGGCAACTATCTACGTTCTGGAAATTATTACGATAATGACATCTTGGCTTATCCCGTACAATATACAGACATGCGCTTACCTTATAAAAACTCAGTATTGGGCATGGAATTGGGGCAACACAGGCTGGCCATTGATATAGAATATGTGAAAAAAAATGGTGTCATAAACTTCTTTCTTGCAGACATGCCCCTGCTTGCCGTGCACGATGCAAAGCTAGATGTTGTGCGTATTTTTAATAGACAAGTATGGGAAAAGCCATCACTTTTTGTTATGGAATACGGCAAACTTATTGATATTGAATCAAAATCCATATGGGACAGCAGCACAGGCAGAGCCATTGAAGGCAACATGAAAGATGCCTCCATGGCACAATATTTTGGCATTTACAGCATGTGGTTTAATTGGTTTAATTTAAACCCCGAAACATATCTTATTCCGGGTCCTGGCGAAGTGCCCAAGGAAGTATTACACACCACACCTTTGGCAACACCTAAATAGTTGTAATTTCGCACACTAAACCAGCACCACCAAGAACTGTAGCATGCCATGTGGTGCGTAAAGACTTGGAAAAAAGTTCTACATATTCCTTTTCAAATTCATGCACAAAACCTTGTAAGGCGCCATTTCGCATGAATTTTTTATAATTTTTATAATGTTCTCCACCCACAAGCCATTCCACGCCATGCGCCATATACACGCCCGGTATAAAAATATTGCGCTCACCAAGGCAATAATCTGCAATTATTACCCTTTGCGACACTCGCAAAAGTTCGCGTACTACTTTTTTAGCCATTATAATGGGCATAGTATGTGCGGCCATACACAGTGTAGATACATGAAAAGTCTGTGACATAAAAGGAATATGTGACGCGTCACCTTGTATGCTAACTATATGCGGCAAAAGATTTTTTGTTCTTTGCAGCATATGCGCATCCATATCAAGTCCCACCAACAAATAGGCATTCTTTTCTTTGGCCGAAACCATTTTCAAAAGCCCTCCCGCTCCACAACAGCAATCTAAGAAAGAAAAGGAACTCTCTTGCTCTTGGGCAAGATGCGTCGAAAAAACCCGATATAACACTTCTTTTCTAAGGTCTTGCAATAAGGAACCTATGATGGGTTCATATAGGTGCGAAGCTAAAGATGAAAATTTCATGCTTCCTCTTGCAATGCTTTGTGCAACATATTTTCAATGTGGGCTTTGGCTTCATCCACTTCTGCAATATGAGGTAAATCTTGCAAAATTCCTTGCATATATCCTGAAGTGGCAAAAGCAGAACGAGAACTTGCAAAATATAAGTCGTGCAACCATGTGCCAAGGAGTAACTTAAAATCATTCACATATTGAATGTCGCCATAAGAAGCGACCCTACCTTGCAACACAGCGTCCACAATTTTGGGCGACCAACCTTGAGCGTCATCTTTGGCATGTAAAACCACAGCAGAACTGAGCCCTTCTTTTTTTCTAAAATGTTCCGCCATGATGCGTAAAATATCTAATTTGTCGGCATCTCGCACGGCATAGGTGATGAGCGCAATATCTTGTGGTATTTTTGGGGGAACTTTAAAGCGATTATGCATACCCACCGCAGCTAATACTTGTGTTTGAATATGCTTTGTTTCTTCTTGTAAAAACTGCTTTTCTTTAAGAATTTTTACACCAAGTAAACCGTGATTACAGCCGGGCGAGTCTTTAAAAGTACGCCAAAGACTAAATTGGTAAAATCGCGCCACATCATGATATAAGGCCGCTAACAAACAAGCCCGCGCGTGTGGAAATAGCACGTTTTCACGCTCGACCAAATGCCTCATATGCCGCAAAACTTCATGAGAATGGTGCACTTTCAGCAAGAGCATGTCTTTATGTTCAAGTTCGGCCTCACAAAAGCCTTGGGCATAAGCCAAAAACTGCGCCTCATGCGATGAAATATCCGTATGCATGCGCATTATTTATATCAGCTCGTTGTAAAAGTCGATGTAATAACGCAAAAAAAACGCCCTAAGCTCAAAGCAAAGAACGTTTTTTATTCATGTTAAATAATATAATTACAGGAGTTTATTGTCTTTTTCTTGCATATACAAGGCCGCCAACGTGGCAAGTACAGTTGAAATGAGATATAACCAAGTCACAGTGTCAAACATATGAGCGGTCAACATGTCTGTATAGCCTCTTTTATCCAGCAAAAAACCAATAAAAGGCTGAAATACAGCCGCTCCAAACATGCCAAAAGAATACAAAAGACCATTGGCGGTGCTGCCTATATTCTTGGGATAAAGCTCACGCGCACTGGCCATATACAAGCCAGCAGGGGCTGTCACTATCACCGACAAGCAAATGGCCCAAACAAAAGCTTCCACATAACTTAAAGATCCATTACGGAAAAATAAATAAACAACAACAATCAAGAGTAAAGCATTGGAAACGAAAATGGATTTTTTGCGCGAAGGCACCTTTGCCACAATGCTTGCAAAAATTATGGGAGTTATAATGGTTACGGTGGCCGCCACACTGAGCAAAGAACTCATCTCTATTTTATTGAGCTTTACTACATCCGTATAATAAATACCCGCCCAAAGCCCCACAAAACTGAATAACACGGCGGCATTTACCATAAATATAATGGTTAAGCACCAAAAGTTTCTTTTAGAAAGCACAAGTTTAATAGATTCAAAAACAGAATATTCTTGCAAGGCTTCTGCCTTGTCTTCAATACGTTCTGTGCCTTTAGGGGCGTCTTTTAATAAAAACCATGCTGCAAGAAACACAATAACTGATATGATAGCTAAACCTTGTGTAGATATGCGCCAACCAAAATTTTCTACAAAATACGAAAAAGGCACACCGGCAAGGGATGAAGCAATGCCCGCAGAACCGGCCATAACAATAGTGACAATGACTACATAGGCTTTTTGATCAAACCAATTGGCAAGCATTTTATACGCTGGCATCAATACCAACGAACAACCAATGCCAATGCTCAAGCGCCCCAAAAAAGCCGCTGTGGCACTACCGGCCATGGAAAAAAGCACAGTACCAAGACTTGTGGCAAGAAGGGCAACACATATGAGCAAGCGCGGTGAAAATTTATCAGCCATTATGCCACTTGGAATTTGCAATATGGCATAAGGGTAATAATAAGCCGAAGCTAAAAGCCCCATAAAGGCTGCGTTGACACCAAGGTCAAGCATTATGGAATCTGCCATAACTGCTGGGCTCATACGGTGAAAAATAACAATAGTATACGTTAAAACTATAATGCAAAGAATGGCCCAACGATAAGGCAAGGCTTTGGTATTCATACGTTCTCCAAAAATCAAGCCCCGTTTGCCGCTCTTAAAAACCAAAAGAAAGCGGCAAAAGGGACATTATTTCAATACACTGAAAATCTATCCATTACATAACAAGAACAGATTTCACATTTTTATGGGCTTCGTCAAAAGCCTTTTGTATGTCTTCAAACTTATAGTAGGTCATCATTTTATCGATGGGGAATTGCCCTTTTTTGTAATATTCAAGCAAGGCAGGAATAAATACTTGCGGCACAGAATCACCTTCCACCACACCAAGTAAAGATTTGCCATCGCCCATAAGGTCGGCTTGCACATTAATAGTCATATCGCCTGTGGCACCAAGCACCACAGTGACACCTCGAAAACGCGTGCACAAAATGGCCTTGCGCACAGAGTCTCCCCTGCCTGTGGTGTCGATGGAATAATGCACGCCACCTTTAACCATATCTTTAATAGCCTTGGCTGTGTCTTCCACCTCAGTCACATTTACGGTGTGCGTAGCACCCACTTCCATGGCAAAATCAAGCTTCATGGGATTGACATCCACAGCAATAATAGTGGTGCACCCTGCAATCTTGGCAGCCATAACAGCGCTTAAACCCACAGTACCGCAACCAAAAATAGCAATGCTTGAAGCAGGCTTTGGTTTTAGTCTATTGAGCACAGCACCGGCACCTGTTTGAATACCGCAACCAAGAGGCCCAATAAGGCCAAGGTCAACATCTTTAGGCGCATTAAAAAGGTTGCGCGTATCCATAATGGCATAGGTGGCAAAACCTCCTTGCCCAAAAAAACTGTATACAGTGGAATTTCCTTTAGAAAGCACAGTACCACCATCATTGGTGGTGCCACCAAAATTTAATTCATTAAAAGTCATGCAACCATAGGGATGCCCTTCAAGGCAATTTTCGCATTGTCCACAACTGGCAAAACTTGCGCCCACATGATCTCCCACGGCAAACCCTCTAACGCCAGGCCCCACAGCGTCAACAATGCCGCTAGTTTCATGCCCTAAAACAATGGGCATGGGCGAGGGCACAAAGCCTCTGCGCACAACTTCATCGGTATGGCACACGCCACAAGAATGTATTTTTACTCTAACCTGACCAAAGCCGGGTTCTTGCATGTCCAATTCTTCTATGGAAAACTTAGCGTCAACTTCATTGGTCACAGCAGCTTGTATTTTCATAATATCTCCCCACAAAGTAAGTAAACTAAAATCGTTTAGCCGTTTGCACACTAATCCATTTTTCGGTGGTAAACTTTTCAAAAACCCATTTTCCGTTAAATTTACCCATACCCGATTCTTTGCTGCCGCCAAAAAGCACATGCGGTTCATCATTAATGGACTGGTCATTAACATGCACCATGCCCGATTCAATGCGCTTAGCCACTTGTAAACCATGATATAAATCCGTGGTAAACACAGATCCACTTAAGCCATAATTCGTATCGTTGGCTATGGCAATGGCTTCATCTTCGCTTTTGGCACGGATAAGGCAGCACACAGGGCCAAAAACTTCATTTTTGGCAGCGGGCATGTCATTAGTGCATTCAGTGAAGATCCAAGGATACATCACATTACCTTCGGTGCGCCCTTCAAGAGCCACAGTAGCGCCAGCGGCCTTGGTGGCATCAATAAGGCTTTGAACGCTTTTCACTTGCTTTTCGTTGATCATAGGGCCTAAGAAGGTATTGGGGTCTGCCGGATCACCACCGGGAAGATGCTTAGCCTTTTCCACAAAAATCTTGACAAAATCATCATACACGGCATCAGCAATAATTATACGATTCAAAGCCATGCACACTTGCCCTTGATTGAAAAA
>CAYJHG010000082.1:0-6625 GCA_964369535.1 uncultured Desulfovibrionaceae bacterium | reverse complement strand
GGATACTGAATAATGGGTCGCCCAAGCCATGAAAAATTATAGGAATATTTGTTTAAGTCCGGAAGGCCCATAAAGGATTTTGCAAGGTCTTTAGCCGTGCTATTGTGTCCTTGCCGTATAAGATTTTCTTGGACTTCGTGTAAAAATTGTTCACGTAAAGTTGCCATTTATTTATACACCTCTACATATTCTTTAAGGGTGGATTCTAATTTTTTCAATTGATTACACTGTTTAAACTGTTGCATGATTTGAGTGTCAGCAACTACGGCTAACGTGGTATCAAGCGGTGGCGCTGGTAGCACGTGTACATTTGAAAAATACATGCCCCCAAGTAGCGTAAGGATATCTTGTACTTTTTTTCCTTGACCTGTACCGATATTAACAGATCCACAATAGTTTGAAAGCATTATATTCACCAAAATATCTGCGGCATCTGTCACATCAATATAGTCCATTCGTCTGTCAATAGCATTGGTTGCAAAATGTTTTCCGCAAGCAAAGGCCTTAGCTGCCGAAGGTATAAGGCGTGATGGATTTTCTGTAGCACCAAACACATAAAAAGGACGAGCCCATGCCCACGAAACAGCATGCTGTGTGGCAAAGCTTTCTAAATACCTGCCAAAAGCGAGCTTTGCTTGGCCATATAACGTATGCGGTTTTTCGATTGCCGATGATGTTTGGCTCTCAAGGCAAGGTGTTCCATCAAAAACATATTCAAAACATGTCCCCACACCAACAAAACGCTGTCCACCGTGTTTTGTAAAAAGTTCAAGAAGCTGTTTGCTGGCTTCGCACCATAAAAGATTTTGCTCGTGCTGCGCATAATTATCCTTGGTGTACCAAGCAAGGTGGAGAAGATGCGTAGGCTTGTACCTTTGAATCAGCGCAAAGCTATGCTGCCTTTGCAGTAAATCATAGCCCTTGGAAGTTTCAAAAAACACGCCTTTTTGAGACAAAATGCGCTGCACCTCTTGCCCTATAAAACCGCTGGCTCCTGTTATGAGTAATTTCATGGCGTCCAACTACCATATTCGCAAAGAAGGCACAGCTGTCACAAACATGCCGCCCCATTGGCGAACATACTGCAATTGCTGGCTGATTTCTTCTTGCAAATTCCAGGGCAAAATAAGCACATAATCGGGCTTTTCTTCGCGTAGTTTTTGTTCTGCCACCACAGGGATGCGACTGCCGGGTAAAAACAGGCCCTGCTTATACGGGGACGCGTCCACCACAAAAGATAACAAATCCTTACGGATACCAAAGTAATTGATAAGGGTATTCCCTTTGGCAGCCGCCCCATATCCCACAACCTTTTTGCCATCCTCCTTAGCCTGCATCAAAAAGCGCATGAGCGCAAAACGAATAGCATCGATTTTTTCTTGAAAGTTTAGATATGTACTAAGGTTGCGCAGGCCAAAGGCCTCTTCTTCACGCAAGAGCGCGGCCACAGCGCCGCTTTGCGCATGGCTTGCACCCTGTTTGCACGCAAAAATGCGCATGGAACCGCCATGGGTGGGCAAGGTTTGTACATCAAAAACACGCAAACCGTGACGAGCAAGAATAGCTTGCACGCAAAATAAGGAATGGTAAAAAAAATGTTCGTGGTAAATGGTGTCAAACTGCGCCTCTTGCAGTAATTGCAAAATGTGCGGAATTTCCATGGTCATGACGCCTTGTTCTGTTAAAAGATGCGCCACACCTGCCACAAAATCGTTGATATTTGGCACATGCGCAAACACATTGATACCGCATATCAAATCCGCTTGCTTGCCTTGCAAACGCAAGGTTTCTGCAAGGGCATGTGTAAAAAAGGCTGTAAGAGTATGCACGCCTTTTTTTTCTGCTTCTTTCGCTGCTTGGACACTGGGGTCAATCCCAAGGCAAGGAACGCTTGCTTCAACAAAATGCTGCAACAAATAGCCGTCATTTGAGCCTATTTCTATGACAAAGGAATCCTGCCCCAAGGCAAAACGCGCAGCCATAGCCTGCACATACTCTTGTGCATGCCTTACCCATGACGGTGAATACGAAGAAAAATAGGCATAGGTGGGCGTAAAAATCTCCTCAGCAGCTTTGTATTCCGGAACCTGCACGAGCAAACATTTTTGACAGACAAACACCTTTAAGGGATAAAACACCTCCGGCCCGTCGCACTGCGCCTCCTCTAAAAAAGCGTTAGACGGCGGACAAACGCCAAGGTCTACAAAAACATGTGTAAGGACTTCTTGGCAAAAACTACAATAGTGTATACCCAAAACGCGTTCCTTTTTTCCTCTAAACGTCAAGTTATTGAATATTGATCCCATCTTCTTGTGCTAAAGCACCCAAGTGGGTTTTTAACAGTACAAAGGCGGTATCGTTTGCAGCCCATCTTTGAAACAGTATTTGCAATACTTTTGTTAAATATTCTTTAGGGTTTTCCGCCATCGAAGCAACACTTCTGGCAACACGGTATTGCACATACGAAACACCTAAAGGGATAAGCTCGGGAATATGCGTATTGCTGTCATATTTGTCTGAATAATACGCTTGCATCACACGCGTCCATTTGTTCAGGAGGTTTTCTTCTCTTGGAGGGTCTATACGGTAAAATGTCGCTTCCGGCTGTAATGTCATTTTTCCATACGCAGCTATCTGTGAAAGCACACCATGATCGATTCCAAAAAACTTTTCCTTTTTGCATTTTAAAATAGCAGCAAGGAAAACGTCCTTTTTACACAGGCCATAATACAAGGAACAATTCATCAAATGCTCAATGCTTGCAAGAACTCGTACATCTGCCCTATCGTCATTCAATAGTTTATGAAAACTGTATTTATAAAAAGAAGTAAAGGCATACTTATGTGTTAAATGTACAGGGTTTGCATAAGCAAGCACAGCATCTGTAGTATCAAGGACTTTTCGCAATACAGATACATAGTTTTGAGAAAGCAAATCATGCCCTCCCATAATCATAAAGTATTCATGATCTGCACGTTGCATACAGTTTAAAAAATTATCTTCAACAGGTTGTGTAGATTCAAAACGATAATAATTTATATGCGGAAATTTTTTAGCATATTCTTGACAAAGTTCAGAAGTCCCATCTGTAGATGCATTATCTGAAATAACAACCTGCTCCGCATCTTGGTACACAACAGAATTTAACGTATGCCGAATAAACTGTATTTCATTGTATACTGGAATACCAATACTTACTTTTTTTGACATATGGCACCACGTTATTTCAAGTTTATATTCCAAATTTATGAACTAACATTGTACAAAGTGCTCTTTGATACTCAATGGCATATTTATGAGAATAATCCAATCCCAAAGCACTACATTCACGACAAACCGGCGAGTTTTTTCGTATGTCCACAATGTCATCCAAGCCTGCTTGGCGTATATCACCAAGCCTACAGTCACAAGCCTCATTCAACCTTGAACTGCAGCAAATGTTTATTTGTGCATCATGGGAAATAGCAAGGTATTTCCATTGATCACACACAAAATCATGAGGACGGACATAGCGCAGGGCGTCATAGTCAAACAAAAAAAGAGATTTTCTTGCCAATTCTAAAGCTTCCGCTGGCATTGTATTGTTCATATAATCGCGGGCAAAGGCGTATGAATTGAAAAACGCAAGCACAGGATCAAATGAAAAACCTATTTTATGGGCCAGCATTTGTGCCGAGGGTATTTCATCCAAATTATGCTTATACATGTGGTATGTTAGCGATTTGTTAACCCCTTTAAACCTCAGCAAATCCTTGGACATGCTATGGATATTTGACATGATTTTTGTTGCAGTAAACTTATGGGCAAAATCATACGATTTTTGACTATAGCCCGGAATAGAAAAAATAACCGTTTCAAGTCTTGGCATTTTTTCAGGGTCAAATTCAAGGCAAATGCTTGCATTGCTAGAAAAAGACAAAGCACCTTTAAAGTAGGTATTTTGTTTAAGAATTGAAAAAATATCATGAATATTAGGGTGAATGAGCGGCTCCCCCCAATTATGCAACGCTATGGTCGCGTCTGGCGCAATAATCGCGTTACGTAGCAGATGGTCAAGCACGTCTGCAAAAACATCCGGCGGCATGAATGTAGGAGCATCATTAGGCAAGGCCGGTGGCAAAAAACCTTGTTTTCGCGCGCCTCGATCGCACCACAAACAACGAGCATTGCATGTGCCAGAAATGTCAATATATACCATTTTAAACGCGCTGTTCATGACAACAAAACTCCTACTTGCAATAAAAATCAGCTATTAGCCCATGTATAGGGAATAGCAGCATCTTCTTTATCTTTTTGCTGTGCTTCTTGCGGTGCATGAGGAATATCTGTGCAATTACAAATCAAGGCCGTTTGATCTCCCCTATTGGAAAAACCATACCAAACATACGGGGGGATGCATAAAAGTTTATAGTTGTTCTGACGCCCAAGCACCAGTTCAAGAATTTGCCCATACGAAGAACTTTCTTTTCTTGCATCATAAAGCACCACTAAAATTTCCCCCACGGGCACTGCCAAATGCTGCGTCTGTACGGTGTGCATTTTCCATGCTTTTACAGTCTTTGCGTGCAGTTCAGAAAAATAAACCTCCCCAAACGTTGTAAAAAACGAAGAATCAGCCCGAACCATATGCAAAACATCACCATTACCTGTTGAAACAATACGCAAGTCAACAGTAAAAACATCCTCTATATTGCAAGGAATGCAAGATGTTTTTTCAGCTTGTGTACTACTTATTGCCTTGCCCATGCGTATTCTCTTTGTGCAGCTATCTCTGTATAGCTTTTAATCTGTTCCATGGTAAAGTCATACATATTAACCCTTTTACCATAAAAAGCATAATACCACGCAGCTGTAGCCTCTATGCATTGCGTAAAATCATACACAGGCAACCAGTGCAAATGAGCAAGAGCCTTGTCGCAGCATAATTTTAACAACGTGCATTCATGCTGTGTGATCGGCATATCATTTTGCATGGTGCTTGAAAAGCCGGGCCAAAGCTTTACGAGCGATTCCACCACCTGCTGCACGGTGGCATTGGTCTGCGCCGCAGGCCCAAAATTGTAGGCCTGCCCACGCAAATCAAAGGGGGAATGTTCTTGCAATAAAAGCTTTGCCCCAAGCCATAAGTACCCCGAAAGCGGTTCTAAAACATGCTGCCACGGGCGCGTGGCGTGGGGATTACGAATGTGTACAGCCTCTCCTTTTGCATACGCTTTTGCGCAATCAGGGACGATGCGATCTTTCGCAAAATCACCGCCTCCAATAACGTTACCGGCGCGCACAGTAGCGCAAGCAGCTGTATTTTTTTGAGAAAAATAGGATTGGATATACGCTTTAGCTATGATTTCCGCACACGCTTTAGAAGCACTGTATGGGTCCACTCCGCCAAGAGCGTCGTCTTCGCGATAGCCATAAACCCATTCGTTATTTTGGTAACATTTATCACTGGTTATACACACAAGGGCTTGCACAGAAGGCGTTTGCCGCACAGCCTCTAACACGTTCAAGGTTCCAAGGGCGTTGGTTTCAAACGTTTGGACAGGTTGGGCATAGGAGGTTTGTACTAAAGCTTGCGCTGCCAGGTGAAAAACAATATCTGGCTTAAACTCCTGCATATATTGAGTAAGATTTTGCAGGTTCCGCACATCGCCGCGCACATCTTGCAGGTGTTTTTCCAATTTAAGTTCGGAAAAAAGAGAGGGAGAAGTTGGAATATCATGCGAATATCCCATAAGCTCTGCCCCTAAAGAATAAAGCCACGCGCTAAGCCATGCACCTTTAAAGCCTGTGTGTCCTGTGATAAAAACGCGACGGCCTGCATAAACATCTTTAAACATAGGCATCCTTTTGTACGTCTTCTACACAACGCATCACGCAATTTTTTTTGAACATTGGCAGCTGCCAATACGGAATGTGTACACGCTACATGTAAAACACGTGGTATCTATTTCGCCCAAAAAGCTTTGCCATCATTCCATAAGTCATTAAGGTAATAGGTATCACGCAAAGTATCCATACATTCCCAAAGCCCGGGATGCGGATACATACAAAGCTCGCCATCAGCGGCAAGTTGCTTAAAGGTGTCTTGTTCAAATTCTGTCGTATTGTTTTTAGCAAGGTGATCTAAAAACGCGCGCTTAAACACAAAAAAGCCGCCGTTTATATATTCATTAAGAACAGGTTTTTCATCCCACGAAAGCACAGCACCGTCAGCGTCTGTATGGGCAGTGCCAAAACGCGATGGAATCCGTACGCCGGTAAAGGTACACATTTTTCCTTGTGCTTTGTGATAGTCCACTAGCTTAGCAATATCTACGTCAGCAACGCCATCACCATAGGTCAACATAAAATCATCGCTGTCAAGATATTTAGCCACGCGCAATATGCGCTGTGTTTTCAACGTTTTTTCGCCTGTATCGCAAAGGGTGATACGCCAATCAACACTCACACTATCATGGCTTTGTATGGTTCCGCTTTGCAAATCAACGGTAAAGTCAGAATTTTGAATCTTATAATCATAAAAATATTGCTTAATCATTTCCCCCTTGTAGCCTAAAGGAAGGATAAAATCCTTATAGCCATATCTGGCATAAATGGACATAATATGCCATAAAACTGGACGCCC
>CAYJHG010000081.1:3136-6648 GCA_964369535.1 uncultured Desulfovibrionaceae bacterium | reverse complement strand
GATCGACGCAATCCATGCCTTTTTAACTCAGAAAGTCGTGTTAGATATAAGCTTAATGCTAAAGTTTGAATGTAACACGCAGAGCAAAAGCAGAAAGATGTTTTTACATGTAATTATTTATTATTGATTGCTTTTTTAGCTTCTTCAATGGGTTCAGCAAAAAATGTAGCGTAGCTGTCCAAGACTGTTGTAAATTGTGCTCCCGGTAAAAAATCTGGTGTTGCGCCAAAATTGGCGAGCTTTTTTTGCACTTCAGCATCTTGTAAGGCCTCGGCAAAAAGCTCTTCTAAACGTGCAAGAATTTTGGGTGGGGTTTTGGGCGGTGCAACAACGCCACAAGCGGAATTATACACATATTCAGGCCCCAAAATTTCTGCAAAAGTGGGTGCGCTAGGTAAGACGGGGTCGCGCTTTGCAGAACTTATGGCAATGGTGCGTAAGTCTTTTTGCTTGATGTAAGCCACCAAGGGCATGTAACCTACGGTTACATGTTTGCCTAAAAGAGCTGCCACCACGGCTCCGCTGCCATCATAGGGCACATAGGGAAAGTCTGCTTGGGGATAATGCTTCATAACTTTAGTATGGAAAAAGCGTTGAGCGGTAAAGGATCCAGGACTGGCCAAGCTATAAACCCCTTTTTCGCTTTGGGTTTTTTGCATAAGGCTTGGAATGCTGTCTATGCCGGAATCTTTATGCACAACCCAACCCATGGTTAAGGTGATAACTTGGCATACATGGCTTAAGTCATTATGGCGAAAACCTACATTTTTGTATTGGGGTAAAACTGTAAGCACATTGGCAGAAGGAAAGCCAATGGTATAACCGTCAGGACGTGCACGCAAAACGTCTAGCATGGCAGGGGCGCCACCGCCTTGAGGCTTATTGACAATAACAAAGGTAATTCCATGTTTCTTTTGTAAATAATCTCCCACAACACGCATGACAGGGTCTACAGCTCCTCCGGTGTCAAAAGGAATAATTACTGTAATGGGTCTTGCGGGAAATTCAGCCGCTGTAGCTAGATTTGTTATAAAAAACATGATACTAAATGAAAAAATAAATAAAAATTTTGCCATAAAAAAGTTCCTTATGATATTAAAATTAAAGTTAAAATAGACTATAATCCCTTAGTACGCAACCATTCATTTCTCAGGCTTTTTATAATAATAACAATAGTTATAAAAAAAATGGCACAAGCTATTGGGCTAGTAAAAAATATGGAAAAATCATTGCGCGAAATGGCCAAAGCACGGCGAAAATTTGATTCAGCGAGCGGTGCAAGAATCATAGCTAGCAAAAGTGGCGGCTGCGGGATATGTAATTTTAACATGGTATAACCTAAAAGGCCAAAGGCAGCCATAATAGCAAGGTCAAATGTTGAATGCTGGGCGCCATAACTACCCACAGTGCACAATACCAACACAAGAGGCATTAATATGGCTGTTGGTACGATGATGATTTTACCTAAAAAGCGCACCACCATATAACCCAATAGCAAAATCAGAAAATTAGAGATAAAAAATGCCGCAAAAATACCTGCCACGGTACTCCCATGCTCTTCAAAAAGCATAGGGCCAGGCGCAAGGCCTTGAATCATAAGTGCCCCTAACATGATAGCTGTAAGAACATCTCCGGGGACGCCAAGAGTCAGCATGGGAATGAGCGCCCCACCGGTAACGCTGTTGTTGGCACTTTCTGTGGCGGCAATGGCTTCTAGGGATCCTTTTCCAAAAAGCTCTGGTTTCTTGGCAAAGCGTTTTGCCTCGGCATAAGCAATAAATGTGGCTGCGCTAGGTCCTGTGGCAGGAATAATACCAATGAAAATGCCTATGAGTGAAGAGCGTAGCAAATGGAATTTGTGAATCCAAATATCTTTATAACTTAAACCTTCGTTGGAGCAGTTTTTTTGCTGCAATATGCTTACTTGCCCACATAAGGATTTTTCAATGCTTAAAAATACTTGTGAAAGGGCAAAAAGTCCCACTAGAGCAGGCACTAACGATATGCCATTGATAAGGTATGTGCTGTCAAAGGTATTTCTGAAATCGCCGGAAACAGGGTCAATACCTATGGTGGCAAGATATAAGCCTATGCAGGCAGAGGCCAGACCTTTTAGCATATGTCCTGAAGTTATGGTGGCCACCACAGAAAGGGCAAAAACGGCCAAAGCAAAATATTCTGCCGGGCCAAAAGATGTGGCCACATTGGCTAAAAGTGGCGCACACAATGCCAAAAAAACAGCACTGAGTGTGCCTCCAAAAAAAGAGGCAAAAGTGGCCATTTCCAAGGTTTTGCGGGATTGGCCTTTGGCAGTAAGGTGTGGGCCTTCAAGGGCAGTGGCAGCAGCAGCCACAGTGCCCGGTGTGCCCAGTAATATGGCAGAAATGGATCCGCCATAAATGGCACCTGCATACATGCCAAGTAACATGGCAAAAGCCTGCACTGAAGGCATACCAAAGGTTAGGGGAATAAGTAGTGCAATGCCCATACTAGCTGTTAGCCCCGGCATGCTGCCAAAAATAATGCCGAGGACTACACCGACAAAATTGGCAGTAAGGGCAGGGAAGCCTAGAGCCATATGTATTCCGTTAACGAGATCTTCCATAGTGATAATCGTATAAAATTAAGGTAACATAATGTGAAATAAATTTCCGAAAATGACTACAAGTGCGGCCACTGCTGTAAACGAGATACAGAAAATCTCTCGTATATTTTTGCGCCCAAGTGCATATAGTGAACAGAGTAAAAATATACTGGAAGCTATGCTAAATCCGCCTCCAAAGGGCACGATGGAAGTTTCAGTATGCAAAAAATAATCTCCCAAATACACCATACTTAGCAGATAGAGCACAAAGAAAACATAATAACATAATGTTTTTATAATAGATACATCAAGGATTGTTTTTTTTAGTTCTTTTTCTTGGTTTTGATGCGCAAAAAATAATCCGCGCAAAAAAAGTATTATTGCACACAATGCGCAGCCAGTGACTGCTAACCAAGGCAAGTTCATGGGCCCTACAAGATCATTTTCTAAGGGGGTAGGTGTTGTGAGTATGCCATACAGCCCCATACCACAAAAAATGAAGAGCAGTAGAGCCGTAGGAATATCGTGGGTATTTTTTTTCACGTTATTTCACTTTTGCTAATTGTAATGCTTTATGCATACAAAATACATTCTTCAATGCAACAAGTATGTTAAGTCAAATGTATTTTGAAAGACACTTCTAACAATAGCGGCGTAAAAAATCAATCATATAGAAGTAAAGAAAAAAAAATAACCCTAAATTCACATATGGTTTTATTAAAAATCACATATGATATATGTGTAAATTATTGTATAAGTTGCCTTTCTGCGAGTTTAGAAAAGAATCCATTGGCTTGAATAAGCTCATCATAAGTGCCTTCTTCAATTATTCTCCCCTCACTTAAAACCACAATGCGATCGGCATCAATAACAGTTGAAAGGCGATGCGCAATGACTATTTTTGTAACTGGAAGCTCGGCAATTGTTT
>CAYJHG010000081.1:0-3036 GCA_964369535.1 uncultured Desulfovibrionaceae bacterium | reverse complement strand
GTTGAAAGGCGATGCGCAATGACTATTTTTGTAACTGGAAGCTCGGCAATTGTTTCTCTGACAATATTTTGTGCATTATTATCCAATGCGCTGGTTGCTTCGTCAAAGAAAAGAATTTTAGGTTTTTTAACCAATGCCCTAGCTATTAAAATTCTTTGCTTTTGCCCGCCGGAAAGACTTCCGTCTGTACCACTTATCACAGTATGCATTTTCATGGGCATGGCACTTATGTCTTTGTCGCATCCTGCTTGTTTTGCAGCTTGCCACGCATCATCCATAGTGAGCGAAATGGAACCAGCAATAATATTTTTAAAAATGCTATCCGGAATGAGTTTACTGTCTTGAAGAACAACACCAAGTTGCGAACGAAGTTGGCGCAAATTCACATGGTTTAAATCAAGATTATCATAAGAAATGGAGCCTTGCAGTGGTTTTTCAAAGCCTAGCAAAAGGCGTAATAGCGTAGATTTGCCAGAACCGGATTCTCCCACAATAGCCACAAATTCGCCGGCATTGATTTTTAAGCTCACATTATCAATGATTGCTCTCTGCAAAGTATTATATTTAAACGTCACATGCTGAATATCTATATGGCCTTGAATATTTTCAATTTGCCCTTGCCATATGTTTTTCTCAGGCATTGTTTCGAGTAAAGGTCTTAGCCTTTGATATATAGGTATAGCTTCAATGGTATTAATTAATGAAACTAAAGTAGAACTAAATGACGCACTCACTATACTTAGCGCAGATGAAAAAGCCACAAAATCTGAAAGAGAAATCATTGCATTAGGCGAATTACGAAAAAGAAAAGTAGTTAAACCTATCATAATTATAATTGTAAAAACAGGAAGGGTAATGCTTAAAAGTGATACAATCTTTTCACAATTTGATAATTTAAAATATATTTGTTTTTGTTCGGAAAATTTTTCACTCCAATGTTCAAGAATTTGATTTTCAGTTCCTGTTGCTCTAATTTTGTTCAATCCACTGAAATGTTGAACAATGTCTCCTTGCATTTCACCCGAAAATCTTGCTATTTCTTTTTGTAATTTATAGCTCGAAAAAGCAATAATAATAAATATAAATGAAGTAATAAGCATAAATAGCAGTATAATAGTGCTAAAAAGAGGTGAATAGTAAAACATTAATATTAGAGATGGAAATATAAATATTGAAGTTAAAACTGTTTTTAAAAATGTATTATTTAAAATGTTTGATAGTTCTATTATACCAAGACTTCTATTAGTCATGTCACCAATGGAATAATCTTTAAAAAAAGTAAGTGGAACACTTAAAAGCCTATCCCAAACACTTGCTTGAAGTGACCAACACAAGCGATGGCGGATGCGTAGTAAAAGCAAAGAACTTAAATATTCTATGGTTGCCTTTGTTAAAGCAAAGCCAATTGCTAAAATAAAAATTTGCATGAGCAATTCATAATCTGCAAGAGGTATGACTGTAGAAAAAATGGTGGCATTTATTATGGGAAGGGCCGAGCTTAGTAATGCTATGATAAAAAACAAAAAGCTTGCTCTTATAAAATCTGTTCGAGACATTTCCCACGCCAAAGAAAATAGTTTTTTTAATGTAATAGGTTCATTTGGAAAGGGCTTATAAAAAATAGTGCCTTTATTACTTAAGTTTTCAAGAAAAGAATCATCAATTTGGTTAGTTTTTGCAGTGGCACTGTCATACCAATACCACACACTCTCATCATCAAGAGGAAATATAGCCACTCTTTCGCCTGTTATTAGTTCACCCAAAAAAGGTATACCACACTTATTCTGCCAATCAGCTTCCAATGTGATGTTTCTTTTGCGTATGGCAGATTGTTTGCAAATCATGTCAAGGTGGGCGTTTTCATCTGCTTCTGAAGTAATATTAGGTATAATAAATTGTATATTTTGAATTTTTCCAAGAGCAGTAATTGCACCGGCTAAGGAGTTTTTGTTTGCTGTAAAATTATATTTGTTGTTAACATTAAAAAAGTTAAAAACATTAGAAATGGCCTTTTTATGCGACTGAGTGGATTCACTTTGAAGCAACTTATATTGTTCACTAAAGGCTGCTTTTTGTTCAAAAACAAAATTATTGAAATAGCCATATAGTTCATTGCTGTTTTCCACAAAAAATTTTGGTATATAATCAGATGAAAATTCAAAGTCTGGCACAGAAATTTTTAACAAATGAGACATAAATATATGCAACTGTTCGTTTATTAAGAATTTGTCCGAATCTGTTAAATTTTCAAGCTCTTGATACGGCAATTCCACATATATAGTATTTAAATTTGCAATGGCGCATAATTTTATTGTGCTATTCTTATTTGGCGCTATGCCGCGAAATGCAGTGCAATCATAATTTGAAAGTGAACCATAATATATTCTATGCATAGCTTGATGTTTACTGTCAAATTCTATTAAAAATAAATTAAAATCTCCTTCTTTTAAAAGATAAATCACATCTGGATTATCTAAGATGACAAGCTTACCGCTGTTTGAATATTCTAAAAGATTCTTAGGCAAAGTTTTCAGTGCTTGTATCATTACATGCTCTCAATTAATTTGCTATAGTACCCATTAAGATTGAGTAATTCTTGATGACTTCCCTGTTCAACAATGCTACCTTGCTCTAAAACTATAATTTTATCCGCATCTCGTATAGTGCTTAATCTATGTGCAATAATAATAGTTGTGCAACCGCGTCGGCGGATGTTTCTGTCCACATGCAATTCCGTGATGGGATCCAATGCACCTGTGGCTTCATCTAAAATCAAAACGCTTGGATTTACAGAAAGCGCGCGTGCAATTTCAAGTCTTTGCCTTTGGCCACCGCTAAAGTTTTTACCGTATTCGTCTACTTCTGAAAAAAAGCCTGAAGGACGTTGACTTATTTCGTCATATATTTCGGCATCTATTGCCGCTTGCTGCACTGTTTGTATAGAAATAGCACGATTTCTCATGCTTAAATTTTCATACACTGTGCCCTTAAACATAAAAATTTCTTGATCCACAACTGCAAAAGAATTTGCAAATA
>CAYJHG010000080.1:0-6659 GCA_964369535.1 uncultured Desulfovibrionaceae bacterium | reverse complement strand
GCAAGTTTTTGCGCTCCCATGCCGTAGATAAGTCCAAAGTTGATGGTCTTGGCATTGCGGCGTTGATCTGCAGAAACTTCTTCAAGTCCCACTCCATATATAAGAGAAGCTGTGCTTGTATGGATATCTTTGCCATGCTTAAACGCTTCTAATAGCACAGGATCTTTTGACATGTGGGCAAGCACGCGTAATTCCACTTGTGAATAATCAGCAGAAAGCAGGGCATGCCCTTCCTTGGGCACAAAGCAAGCGCGCATGCGTTGACCAAGTGGGCCGCGCACGGGGATATTTTGTAAATTAGGATTGCTGGAAGAAAGCCTGCCTGTAGCCGTAGCCCATTGATTAAATTGACTGTGAATGCGGCCTTTGGCGTCTGCCAATTTGGGTAAGGGCTCCAAATATGTGGAGCGCAATTTTTCTAATTTCCTAAATTCGAGCACAGCGTCCACAATGGGATTACCGGCCAATTTTTCGAGTTTTTCTTGTGCGGTAGAAAGCTGACCGCCCTTGGTTTTTCCGGAACTTGGTAAATTTAGGGTAGAAAAAAGCACATCTCCCAATTGTTGAGCCGAGCGAATATTAAAAGTTTTTCCAGCGGCGGCGTACACTTCTTCTGTGCGTTTGTTTAAATCATTTTGCACATCGTGTAAAAAATCTGTAAAAGCTTCGGGATTAACGGCAATGCCTTCGTGCTCCATATGCGCAAGTATAGGAATGAGCGGCATTTCTAAATTGTTATATAAATTGGTGAGTTCTTGTTCTTGTAATTTTTGCTCCAAGGCTTTAGCCATATCAAGAGCCAGTAAAGCCGAAGCCTTGGGCGCAAGTTGCAAGCGCTCACGCCAATAGGTATTTAAACGTGCAAAGCTATAGTCGCGATCTTCGGGACTTAATAAGTAGGCAGCAAGGCCAAGGTCAAAGCAAAGATTTAAGGGTAATTGTAACCAATGGGCGTCTTCGCGCATAAGGTATTTTATGTCGGGCGTGACAATGCGCTTGGCGCGGCGTAACCAAGGCAAAAGGCGCGTGGCGTCAAGATTTTCCACATGCCATTCTTGGGCATTGAGCCCTAGTATAAAGCCTTTTTCGTGGCGCATGGAAGGGTAAAAAATTGTGGGCAAAATGCTCAATTCTTGGTCGTGGCAAGGGGGCAAGGCGGCCACATTTTCTATGCGTGCTATTTCCGGTGTTTTTTCTGGAGCTTGTAAGAGACTGCCCTGTTCAGAGCCAAAAAGGGAGGCTTGCTCTTGCCCTGCACTCCTTGCGCTGGCATTATCCATAGAATTTACAGAAGGGGCATCTTCTGCTGCTTTGAGAATGTTGGCTTTAAGCATGCTTTCTGCTTCGCGGCGTAGAGAATGTAATTCAAACTCTTGTAAAAAAGAGCTAATTTCTTGGGGGATTATGGGTTGGATACGCAAGTTTTCTTCTGTAAGCTTTGAGCAAAAATGTGTGCCCAAGGTAGTGAGCTTGCGGTATAAAAACATATCGTCCACATGGGGAGCGATTTTCGCTTGCATCTTGGGCGGTAGGCGGTCAAGGCCGTCGCGAATATCTTCTAAAGAACGAAAATCCATGAATATTTTTTCGGCAGTCTTCGGGCCTATGCCGGGAATTCCGGGAATATTATCGCTGGTATCACCTATAAGAGCCTGCACATCCGGCCATTGTTCGGGCTGCAAACCGGTATTTTGCACAAAGTCATTCATGGAAAGAAGTTTTTCTTCTTTGCCTGCAGGATCCCAAAGCCATACTTTAGGATTAAGGCATTGTCGCAAGTCTTTGTCTGCACCGATAATAATCACGGGGCGGGTAGCAGAATATTTTTTGGCAAGAGAGGCAATGCAATCGTCGGCTTCGCAACCTTCAGAAACTTCTAGGGTGAGGCCAAGGTGTTTGACCACGCGCTTAATGGGATCTAATTGCAAGACTAGCTCTTCGGGGGTGGCGTCGCGATTGGCTTTATACAGAGGAAACATTTCGTGCCGAAAATTTTTGCCACGTCCGTCCAAAACAAAAACAAATTCGTTGGGTTTTTCTTGGCGTAATATGCGTAAAAGTAAGCGCGTGACCATGTATAGGGCATTGGTGGGAAAGCCGTCTGAACGCGTGAGCGAGCGGTTGGCATAAAATCCGCGGAAAATAAAGGCAGACCCGTCCATAAGGAAAAGCGGCGCTTGGTCAAGTCCCAGCTGTTTTTGTAAACGCATAATAATCCTCTGAAATATTGCGCTAAGCAAAGATTGTGCTAAAGGTCATAATCAAAATAAAACCACCAATCACTGCCAAGGTTGCGGCATTGCCGTGGCCTGAAGCTTGTGATTCCGGAATAATATCTTCCACAATTATATAAAGCATGGCGCCGGCGGCAAAGGCCAAACTTATGGGAAGAACTTGACTGGCTGTGCTGGTTGCCATGGCTCCAATGGCGGCGCCAAAAGGCGTTGTGATGCCGCTGAGTGAACCAAAAATAAAGGATTTTTTAGCAGAAAGCCCTTCGGCGCGCAAAGCCATGGCCACCACAAGTCCCTCGGGTACTCCTTGGAGCATAATGGAAAAGGTGAGCAAGGCAGCGTCATTTGTGGAAAGGGCAGAGGCTTCGGCAAAACCAATGGCCCCATAGCTAACCCCCACCGCAAGACCTTCTGGAATATGGTGCAAGGCCATGGCTGTAACCAGCAAAATACTGCGTTGCCATGCTGTGCTTAGTCCTTCTTTAGTGCCGCTTAAATTATGCATATGCGGCAAAAGGCCGTCAAAAAGGCGCAAAAAAAGCGCACCAAGCAAAAGCCCCACAGCAGGTGGCAAAAATGACCACATGCCAAGGGGCTTTGAAAGTTCCATGGATGGTAAAAGTAAGGCAAAAAATGTGGCCCCAAGCATCATACCGCCTGCCGCCCCAAGCATGATTTCTAAGGTTTTGTGGGAAAATTCTTTGCGCAAAAAAACAGCGGCGGCACCAAGGCTGATGGCCGCAAAGGGGGCTAGACCTGCCATAAAGGCTTGTAAACTTGCGCTAAACATATGCTTTAAAATTGCTGACGGTATTGCAAAGATTGGCGCAATGTCTCCCTGTCCATAAATTTGACCTCAGACCCAAGGGGCATGCCTTGGGCTAAACGGGTAATTTTTATATGCGGAAAGTTTTTATGCACCAAGTTTCGCACATAAGCACCGGTGGTGTCTGCTTCTAAGGTTGCCCCCAATGCCAATACTAATTCTTGTACTTCACCTTGCTGTAAGCGTTGGAAAAGTCTGTCAATGTCCAAATTGTCCGTGCTGCTGCTGCCTGCTTGCAAAAGCCCCCCCAATATGAGGTATTGCCCACGAAAAAAAGCTCCTTCTTCTAAAGTGAGCATGCTGTCCCACTCAGAAACAAGGCAGAGAGTGTCTTTTTCGCGCGTAGTGTCGGCGCAAACCGTGCATGGGCTTGTGGCGGTGAGCCCACCACAATGCTTGCACAGGCACAAGTTATCGCGCAAATCGTGCACGGAACGCCCAAGGCGCCGTGTTTCAGATTCTGGCCATTTTAAAAGGGTCATGGCCGCGCGCATGGCAGATTTTGGGCCAAGCCCCGGCAAACGCGCTAATTGCTCAACAACTATTCGTAAAGGCTCAGGAATTCTTTCATTCATGTAGAAAAACTCTTAGAAAATGCCGGGCAATTTAATACCACCGCTGATGTTGCTCATTTCGCGGTCAATGCTTTCTTTAGCAATGCGTCCTGCTTCGTTAATAGCAGCCACAATAAGGTCTTGCAACATTTCCACATCTCCACCTTCTAAGGCTTTGGGATCTATGGTAAGACTGCGCAATTCTTGCTTTCCTGAAACTACGGCCTTGACCATACCGCCGCCACTGGAAGCTTCAAAGTCGTGTTCGCCAAGTTCTGCTTGCATTTTGGCAATTTTATTTTGCATAATTTGGGCTTGACGTAAAAGATCGTTCATATTTTTCATGGTAAGGCTCCTTTTTATTATTGATTTTCGTTAAATGGACGCACTCTTGTGACAGTGGCGTCTAAAATTTTTAAACAAGGCTGCATGTCTTCTCGTTCGCTAAACTCGGCCTTAAGCGTTGATTCTGGCTTGTGCTCAATGGTGCTTTTGGTAAGTTCAAGGGTAATGGCAAAACCGCAATAATCGCTGGCTATGTTTTCTATAATATCATGCAGGCTGTTAAGTTTATCATACACAGCCATATTGGTGCAATGGAGTTTTAATGTGTTTTCTTCAAGAACACCTGTGGCTTGGCGCAAAAATTGTGAAGGCACTATGCCTTTTTTTTGCGTGGCCATAAAGTCGTATATGCCCTGCCAATTAAGCGGACCCATGGCTTTAGCCGACTCTTGTACCGGCTCTTGTACATCCTTTGCTTGAACCTCTGCTGCCTGAACTTCTGTTGCAAGAAGCGTTTTTTCTTGCGGCGCTTCTTTTATTATTGCAGCTTCTTGTGTGGTTTCTTGCTCTGTTTTCGGCTCTTCTGCAAGTATTTTAGGCTCAGGTCTTGCTATGGGTTCAGCTTCTTTGGGGGCTTGTTTTTCTGTTTTTGGTGCCGATTCTGTTGCAGCACTACTTGTCGAAAAAATTTGCTGTGCGTTGTTAGGGGCTTCGGTATTTCTTTGGGTTTCAATGCCGGAAACGTCTGCTTTTTCCATGGGCAGCAAGCGTGGCATGAGTGCCAAATTTAAGAGCAAGAGCTCCAAAGCTGCCGCAGGTTCCGGGCTGTGAATAACTTTGCGCTGCGCTTCAAGGGTCATGTGCCAAGCAGCGTGTAGGTGTGTTAAAGAAAAAGAGGGCGCCATTTCCAGCCAAAGCTTTGCTTCATCATCGGTTAGATTAAGTGATGGTACAATGGCTTTGCCCGCTTCTCGCAAAAGAAAGAGTGTGCGCCAAAGGCTTGTGAGTTCGCGCAAGAAAAAGCCTATGTCCACCCCTTGATCCATGAGTTGCTGCATAAGTACAACAACGCCCTTGGTGTCCTTGGTGGCCAAGGCTTGCATAAGGGTCAAAAAAAGATCTTGGCCGGCAAGGCCTAAAACATTACGCGTATTGTCAGTGGTTAAGCTATCACCGCCAAGGGCTAAAGTTTGCCCAAGCAATGACATGCTGTCGCGCACAGAACCTGCCGCGCGTTTGGCAATGAGCCGCACTGCCATGGGGTCAAATTCGCGTTTTTCTGCTTCCAAAACGCGGCTTAAATGCGCCATCAAGCCTTCTTCGGAAACACGTTTAAAAATAAAATGTTGGCAGCGGCTTACAATGGTAATGGGAAATTTGTGCGCTTCGGTAGTAGCAAAAATAAAAACCACGCGCGGTGGTGGCTCTTCTAAGGTTTTTAAAAGGGCATTAAAGGCACTTTTGGAAAGCATGTGCGCTTCGTCAATAATAAAAACCTTATAGCGGCCTTCCATGGCAGCATAGCCAATGTTTTCGCGCAAGGCTCTGGCATCGTCCACGCTATTATTGGAAGCACCGTCAATTTCGGTCACATCCACATGGTTGCCCATGGTGATTTTGCGGCATTGCTCGCATTCATTGCAAGGCTCACTTGTGGGAGCTTGCACGCAATTAAGAGCCTTAGCCAAAATACGGGCTATGGTGGTTTTGCCAACGCCGCGTGTGCCGCTTAAAAGATAGGCTGGTGCTACTTTATCTTCGGCCGCAGCGCGCGAAAGCACCGTGGTCACCGTGTCTTGACCTGTCACTTGCTTGAAAGTTTGCGGCCGGTATAGTGCGGCTAATGATGCATTTGTCATAAAGTGAATATGTGTAAAAAGGGAGATCTTAATAACACATTAAGACCTCCCGTAATTGCTAAAATGAATAGTGATGCAACCAATGTTTGTATTTGGGGTTTTGCCCCTTTACAATCTTAAAGAATTCTTCTTGTAAGCGCAAAGCCACAGGGCCTGCCTTGCCAGCACCTATGGTGCGTCTGTCCACTTCACGAATGGGGGTCAGCTCAGCAGCTGTGCCTGTGAAGAAAGCTTCGTCGGCTATATATAATTCGTCGCGCGTAAATATTTGTTCTATCACTTCATAGCCAAGATCACGGGCCAGGGTAATGATGGATTCGCGAGTAATACCGCCAAGTATGGAGGTAAGCGGTGTTGTTTTGATGACATTATTTTGCACAATAAAAATATTTTCGCCTGTGGCTTCAGATACAAAACCATTTACGTCTAGCATAAGCCCTTCGTCATAACCATCGGCAACGGCTTCCATTTTGGCAAGCACAGAGTTCACATAGTTGCCGGCAGCTTTAGCCTTGGTCATCATGGCATTGACACCGTGGCGCGTGAAGGTGGATGTTTTGATTCTGATGCCATTGGCCAAAGCTTCTTCACCAAGATATGCTCCCCATGGCCAAGCCGCAATGATGGTTTGGATGGGATTGTTGCCGGGGTGTACACCCATGGCGCCACTGCCCACAAAGCTTAAAGGACGTATGTAGCCTTCTGGCAATTTGTTGACCACAAGGGTGTCCACAATGGCCTTGTTTATTTCTTCATGCGTATAGGGAATCTTCATGCCAAGAATTTTCATGGAGTTGAAAAGGCGTGTGACGTGTTCTTCCAAGCGAAATACAGCGGAAGAGCCGTCTGCACACGCATAGGTGCGTATGCCTTCAAATACGCCCGTACCGTAGTGCAAGCA
>CAYJHG010000079.1:0-6662 GCA_964369535.1 uncultured Desulfovibrionaceae bacterium | reverse complement strand
GTTATGTATAATGATTTTGTGATTGTTGGCCCAAAGGCTCCTTTGGCAAAAAGCAACAATATCAATGAATTCTTTACAGCTATTAATACCCAAAAGTTGCCCTTTATTTCTCGTGGCGACAAGTCCGGTACACATACCAAGGAAGTGAATATTTGGAAGGCTGTAAAAATCGACCCCAAAAGTAATCCAAACTATGTAGAATCAGGCCAAGGTATGGGCGCGACCATCAGCATGGCTGATGAAAAAAAGGCTTACACATTAACCGACCGTGGCACTTGGCTTAAAATTTCCAACGATGCTAATATCAAAACCGAACTCATGGTTGTTTGTGAAGGCGACAAGAACCTTTTCAACCAATACGGCATCATTGCAGTAAATCCTGAAAAATTCCCCAAAACAAACCTAAAAGCCGCTAATGCTTTTATTGATTGGATTGTTTCTCCAAAAATCCAAAAAGTTGTGGGCGAATTTGGTGTTGATAAGTACAAGCAGCCTCTATTTGTACCCAATGCTGGTACCGACAACTAAATTCATAATACTTTCATACTTTTTCCAAGACCATCTTATCTATCAAGATGGTCTTGGAAAAGTAAAATTAGGTGCATTGTGGAAGCATTAACAGCGTTTTTTTCTCTCTTTTTTGCCGATTCAGGCACATTACACGCCATTTATGTAAGCCTTACCTTGGCATTTAGTGCCACTGCTATTTCCGCACTCATAGGCATACATTTTGGCCTTTGGCTAGAACGCAACGAATTTAAGGGCAAAAGGATTGTCATACGCATAGTGCGCACCTTTATGGGAGTTCCTCCTGTGGTGGTGGGTCTTATGGTGTATCTTATAATCATGCGGCGCGGCCCCCTTGGAGATTTTGAACTTCTGTTTACCATTAAGGGTATGATTTTGGCCCAATGCGTCATCATCACCCCCATTATTACCGGTCTCATATACACAAGCGCACAAAGGCTTGCCCCATCGGTGCGATTTTTTGCCAAATGCATTGGAGCCAATGCCGCACAAACCAGAAAACTTATCCGCAAAGAACTGAACAAAGAAGTCTATTTTGCCATGGTCACAGGCTTTGGCCGCTCTTTGAGCGAAATAGGCGCTGTTATGCTTGTGGGCGGTAATATTAAAGAAATGACTCGAACCATGACCACCACCATTTCTCTTTTAAAAAATCAAGGTATATATACCGAAGGGATTTTTCTTGGTCTTACCTTACTGCTCATTTCCTTTAGTTTGCAACTCATAGCAGACTTTTTACGCAAAGAACGAGACGAAATTGATAATTACTAATTTGCAAAAACAACGCGGTGAGCTCTTTATCAATATTGAACACCTTGAACTTGAAAATGGCAAAATTCATGGACTTTTCGGTGGCAATGGTTGCGGTAAGTCTAGTCTTTCTAAAATGCTCATAGGCGATATTGCGTTGGACAGCGGGCATATAGATTATGGTGGAATACAAGCAAGTGAAATCACACTCATGCCCCAGCGGCCTTATATGTTGCAACGCTCCGTCTATGAAAATATTATATACCCTCTACAAATTCGCAATCTTCCCATAGACGACGACAGCATAAATATTTACCTTGAACGCGCAGGCTTAACCAACAAAAAACATCAATATGCTCGCACTCTTTCCAGTGGGGAACAACAAAAAATATCTTTTATTCGTGCGCTAATTTTTAAACCACGCTTTATTATTATTGACGAAACGCTCTCAAACTTAGATATTGATAGCCTAAACATTTTTTTACAATGGATTTTGGACTGGCAACAAGAACTAAAAGCCACATGGCTTATTATCAGCCACCAAATGAATCAACTTAAAAGAATTTGTGATACTGTACACTATATGCGCAAAGGGCGCATGATAACTTCAGGCCCCCTTGAGCAAGTTTTGCAACAAATAGACAGTATTGAAATATAATTTTTAGCACTAGGATTATCTATGCTAGCACTCAAAAGTATTGAAGAAGCTTTTGCCATAATGCAACAAAATTTTTTCCCACTGGCAAAACCTATCGAGCATTTGCCCTTACAAGAAGCAAGGCAAAGATTTTTAGCAACTGATATACATGCCCAAGAATATGTACCTTCTTTTAAACGCTCCAGCGTGGATGGTTATGCCGTAATAGCATCTGATACTTTTGGTGCAAGTGACAGCATTCCGGCCATGTTACCCGTTACAGAACATATTCTCATGGGCATTGAAACAGAGTTCACCCTGCAAAAGGGTACATGTGCGGCCATTCCCACGGGCGGAGCCATTCCCGAAGGGGCAGATGCCGTGCAAATGATAGAATACACTGAAGATTATGGCGATGGAACCATTGGCATACTCAAAGCCGTTGCTCCGGGGCAACATTGTATACACAAAGGTGATGATGTTTACCCAAACAAATTGGTGCTCAAAGCCGGCGCGCAAATTAAAGCAAAAGATATTGGCGCCCTAGCCGCACTTGGTATAACACACTTACCAGTTAAAGCCAATTTACGCATAGGCATCCTTACCACCGGTGATGAAATTGTGCCCGTGGATCAAAAACCCAACAATGCCCAAGTGCGCAATGTAAATACCGACCTTTTGGCGGCCACGGTGCGAAGTCTTGGGGCTGAGCCTGTGTGTTATGGTATAATCAAAGACCAAGAAGAAGTCTTACACGCAGCCTTGGCCAAAGCCGTCACCGAATGTGACATGGTGCTCATTTCCGGTGGCAGCAGTGTGGGCATTAAAGATGCCACAAGGCGTGTGCTTGAATCGCAAGGCAAGCTCCTTTTTCACGGTCTTGCTTTAAAACCCGGCAAGCCCACCATGCTTGCAAAAATTCAAGACAAACCCGTTTTTGGCCTACCCGGTCATCCTGTGGCTGTTTTTTTTGTGGCCTTAAGCATAGTGAGCAAGCTCATATACCAGCTTATGGATCAAGAGCCCCCGCTCCTTGCCCAAGTTCCGGCCATCTTAAACGAATCTGTAGAAGCCAATCACGGGCGCACCCAATTTGTGGCCGTTGAGCTTTTTACAAAAAGCCCCGACACTGCCCTTGTAGCCAAGCCCATACGCAATAAATCCGGCCTCATCACCACTTTAAGCCAAGCAGATGGCTACTTTATCATTCCTCAAGATTGCGAAGGCTATGCCAAAAACACCCCAATAACCGTCTATACTTTTTAGGAGTTCATATGTCATTTCAATTCCTTACCAATATTCCTTTAGCACAAGCCAAGCAAGATTATTTAGAGTGTATGCAAAAGCAAGGCTTTGGCGCTCAAGAAGAAGTCATTTCTGTTGTGGATTCATGCCACCGAGTCAACGCAAATCCTGTTTATGCAGCCATCAGTGCACCGCATTATAATGCCAGCGCCATGGACGGCATTGCGGTAAAAGCCAAAGACACCTTTGGCGCCACAGAAACCACACCGGTGATTTTACAGCCTGACCAATACCTTGTGTTAGACACAGGCGATCCCATTCCAGACGCCTACGACGCCATTATTATGGTGGAAGACTTGGTGCACCTTGACGAAGATGACACAAAAGGAAAAATTAAAATCCACGCTGCCGCCACGCCCTTCCAGCACATACGCCAAATTGGCGAAGACATATGCCTTGGGGAAATGATTATACCCTCTTTTACTACCATTACTCCGGCAGCCATAGGCTCCATGTTGGCCGGTGGTGTATTGCAAGTAAGTGTGCTTAAAAAACCCCTTGTGGGCATTATTCCCACCGGTGATGAAATAGTGCCCCCAAGCAATAATCCCGGCACAGGCGACATTATGGAGTTTAATTCATCCATATTTTCTGCCATGTTGCAAGATTGGGGTGCTGAAAGCAAAGTGTATCCCATTTGCAAAGACACCTTTGCCGATATTAAAGCCGCGACATTGCAAGCTTTGGCTGAATGCGACATGGTGCTCATCAATGCCGGCTCTTCTGCCGGACGTGAAGATTATACCGTGCAAGTGGTGCGTGAAATTGGCACTGTGCTGCACCATGGCATAGCCATAAAACCCGGTAAACCCGCTATTTTGGGATATAAAGACGCCAAGGTCATCCTTGGGGTTCCTGGTTATCCGGTATCAGGCATCATTGTCATGGAAGAATTATTAAAACCCCTCATTGCAGCTTTTACCAAAAAACATTTTGCTAAAGCCCCCATACAAGAAGCCGCCCTTTCGCGCCCTGTAATTTCCGGCGTAAAATACGAAGAATTTGTCCGTGTGCGCATGGGCTATGTGGAAGGGCGCTACATAGCCTCGCCCCTAAGTCGAGGGGCAGGTGTGGTGTCTTCTTTTATGAAAGCTGACGGCATACTGACTATACCCCAAGGCGTTGAAGGCTATGCACCGGGTGACACTGTAGCCATAAAACTTTTACAACCTCTTAATAAGATAGAAAACTCCCTTGTTGCCATAGGCAGCCACGACCCCCTTTTGGATGAACTCAGCGATATGTTACATGTGCATAATGAAGATTTATATATGGTATCTTCGCACACAGGCTCCATGGGCGGCATTATGGCCGTGAAAAGGCGCGAGGCCCATATTGCTGGTGTGCACCTTTTGGACGAAAATGACGGTAGCTATAATATCTCCTACATAAACAAATACTTCCCCAAAGATAGCGACACAAAAGTGCACCTTGTGCAAGTGACAGGACGCGAACAAGGTTTTATGGTTGCCAAGGGGAACCCCAAGAATATCCAATCCATACGCGATTTATACACAGAAGATGTGCGCTTTATCAATCGTCAAAAGGGTTCGGGCACGCGTGTGCTTTTTGATTACTTAAACAAAACAGAAAACTTAGATCCAAACCAGATTTATGGCTATGGCCGCGAAGAGTTTACCCACACCTCCATTGCCGCGCAAATAGCCTTGGGTTCGGCCGATGTGGGCATGGGCATATATTCAGCGGCCAAAATGTTTGATCTTGATTTTATCTATGTGTGCACCGAGCGCTATGATTTCCTCATTCCTGAATACGCCTACCATACCCCCATGGTACAAAATGTCTTAGAAATACTCAAAAGTGAAGCTTTTAAAAAGAAATTGCTAGATATGGGTGGCTATGTTCTTGAAAGTCCTGGTAAGGAATATATCTTATGATAAGGCTGTATTAAAATTTTTGCTATAAAAAACATAGCCAAAAATACTAAAAAGACTTTTTGGCTATGTTTTTTTATTGATATATCCCATTAAAATAAAAGTAAAAAAAAATTATTCTGCTAAATCACCCTAGACGGACGTAGACTATTCACACAAAGTGTTTACTCATATAGTACATAACCTGTTAAATTTAACCTAAAAACCACAAGCAGCACCATGAAAAGCTTTATTAATTCTGCCATTAGTCTCAGGGTCAAATTACCTTTTTCCATTGTGGTCATCGTTATCATTAGCCTTACCGCCTCAACCATAATCAGTCTGCACAACTTCAACAATGTGGTACATGCAGCCAGAGGCCAGCATTTAAAAAATGCAGCTAAAATGATCGGTGAAAATATTGCCATGCAGGTTGACCAAGCTAGCCGTGATATGATTATGGCAGCTTCGCTACCCGGCGTTTTGCAAGCTGTGGAAATTCCGGCTGTGAACAAAAACATGCCTGGCTTTGACAAAGAAAGAGCAAGCCTTACCGCTTTATTTAAACGTATAATGCGCGCTTATGGCTATTACAATGCTCTGTATGTGGTGAATGAACATGGAGAATACATTGTGGGCACAAGTCCCACCGTGAAAAATTTAACTGCAGGAGTTGCCCAAAAGCTCTTTGTAGAAGCCATGCAAAAAAAAGGCTTTAGCATTGGCCCAGCCACACATAGCCAAAAACTTAATGGGCTTTTACTACCTATTTTTCTTGAAGTTGTCTATAATGGTTATGGAGGAGCACTTGTAAGCTCTTTAAATATTCAAAAAATTGTTAGCACCGCTTTACAAGAATTGCCCTATACTGATATTACTCCCATGGTTTTTGCTTGTGATGACACATCAATACTCCATGTGAATGAAGAAGATTCTCCCAAGCTGCCTCTTGGCCCTTGGCTACAAAAAATGAAAGACCAAGTTTCTGGTGTTATGGAAATTCCCATGGATAATACCAGCATATCCTTAGGTTTTTATCAAATAGCGCAAACAAATCTTTATGCCGTGACCCTTTCTCACAAAAAATACATGCACTCAGCATCTACTTTTTTACGCAACAGCATTCTTACTGCCAACATATTTGCCGTACTCTTCATCATGTTTTGTGTGTGCTACTTTACCATTCCCGTAACACGCGATATTTCTTACTTAAGCCAATTTGCCAAGGCCGTTACTGAAAGACGCAATGACAAAATGCGCTCAAGCGCACGCAAAGATGAACTGGGACACCTTTTTGAAAGTATAGCACAAATGGTGACCACCCTTAAAGATATGGTCATACGCTCAGAAGCCGCCACCAAGGCAAAAAGTGACTTTTTAGCACGCATGAGTCATGAAATCCGCACGCCCATGAACGGTATTTTGGGTATGACGTATTTAGCTCTACGCGCTAACCCCGATGAAAAACAAAAAAATTACTTACAGCGCATTGATACAGCAGCTAAAACCCTCTTGGGCGTTATCAATGATATTTTAGACTTTTCCAAAATAGAAGCGGAAAAAATGGA
>CAYJHG010000078.1:0-6682 GCA_964369535.1 uncultured Desulfovibrionaceae bacterium | reverse complement strand
AACTGCTTTTGTGATTGCTTCAGCACGAGCTTCGTTTGTACAGCTTGGGCAAGCATGAATTGGAATAACTAAATCTATTGTTGCATAGTTACCCGCAACAACATGCAAGGCATCAATCTCTGCGTCAGCTAGAATTGGCGCTATCTTTGTTGTATCTTCGAGTGTAAGTCCTTCAGAACCAAGGCCTTCATCTACTGTAATACGGTATGTTACTGTAAAGTCATCTCCTACTGCTTGACGAATTCTTTTGATGACTTCAAGTGGAAAACGTAGTCTATTTTCTAAAGAACCACCGTATTCATCGGTACGTTTATTAGTATATGGTGACATAAATTGTCCAAGAAGATAACCATGTGCACCGTGAATTTGCACTGCATCAAAGCCTGCTTCTTTTGCACGCCTTGCAGCTTGGGCAAAGTCATCTATTAAAATTTCTATTTCTTCTTTTGTAAGGACGTGCGGGCGTTCTGTTGAGTAGGAGACAGGACAGTCAGACGGTGCAACTATTTGCTGACCTGTAAAATCAATAGTTGTTTCACGGCCAGCATGGTGTAGCTGTATTGAAATTTTTGCACCGTGTTCATGCACCTTATCAGTCATTTCTTTTAGTTTAGGAATGAGTGCGTCTGTGTCGATGCAAAGTCCTCGCATAAAGCCCTTACCACTTTGATGAACCGCAGTAGCTTCAACTATAATTAATCCAACTCCACCCTTTGCTCTTTCTACCAAATATTCAATATATTGGTCTGTCATAGCACCGCTTTTAGCAGTTGCATAGTTTGTTACCATTGGTGGCATAATAATTCTGTTTCTGAGTTCTACCTTGCCTAGTTTAGCAGGCTGAAGACAAATAAAGTCTGACATTTTTTTACCTAAATCCTAACTTAAATTGTTTATTAATAACATTTAGACCAAGTTTCGCTACGCTAAATCAACAAGAGTGTCAATTGCGGAACAAAAGCTATTACTAAACTACATCCAATCAAAACTGCAATAAATGGGAGAATTGCAGACGATAGCGCATAAAATGGGGTTCCGCTTATAGTTGCTCCTACAAATAAATTTACTCCTACAGGCGGTGTAAGGAAGCCAACTGTTAACATCACAAGCATTGTGATACCAAAATGAATAGGATCAATACCTAGAGTTGCAATAACAGGAAGGAGCATAGGAGCGAGAACAAGAATAATTACAACAGTATCAAGGAAGGTTCCCAAAATAAATACAATAGCGAGAATAATTGGAAGTACAATATATTTATTATCAGAAATACCTAATAAAATGGATGAAATCACATCTTGAGCGTTGAAGTAGACAAGAACAATACCAAGAGCATTAGCACAAGCAATAATAGCAAAAATTGAACCTACTGTACGCATTGAGTTTAAGAAAATATTTGCTAATTTAGAAAAGTTCATACTTCTAGTGATAAATGTTTCTACGAAGAAAGCGTATACAACCGCAATACAACCTGCTTCTGTTGGAGTTGTTATTCCGCCATATATGCTACCCAAAACAATCACAGGCATAAATAAAGCCCATTTTGACTCCCAAAGAGCTTGGAGGCGGTGTTTTGCTGAGCACTTCTCATGTGTTTGCCCATAATTATTTCGGACTGCAAAAATATATCCTGTAAGCATAAGAGCTGCGCCACAAAGAAGTCCTGGAACAATAGCTGCTATAAATAAATCACTTACAGAAGTACCTACTGTAGAACCGTACAAAATAAGTGGTACAGAAGGTGGTATCATAACACCCAAACACCCACCAGCACAGTTTAGCGCTGTAGAATATGCTTTAGGATAGCCCTCTTTTTCCATTGCAGGTATCATAATACCGCCTACAGCAGCTGTTGTTGCAGGTGCTGAACCAGACAAAGCGCCGTAAAATAAACATGTCAACACAGCAATATGACTTAAGCCGCCTCTCAGATGACCTATAAGGGTTTGACAAAATTTAAGCAGAGTATCAGCAATAGTTCCTTTTTGCATAATATCACCAGCTAAAATAAAGAATGGAACTGCCATAAGTGGGAAGGAGTCAAAGGTATTATAAAGTCTTTGAATAAACATAAAATAGGGCATATCGCCTAAATACATTCCCACTAATGCTGAAATTCCTAATGACACAGCAATGGGGCAGCCCAAAAAAAGGAGCAAAAAAAGACTTCCAAAGATTGCAAAAAACATTACACTCATAATTATCTCCATAAAGAGTTGTTGTATCTTTTTAGATTCTAAAGCGAGGTCAAATATTTTTATAAATTACATCACTTTAGAATCTGTATTTAATAATTAACTATAGCTTATTTAATTTTTACTATTGATTATTACTTTTCTGGATTTAATGCTTTCACAATGTTTGCAAGTGCATGTAGACCTGCCAAAGCAAATGCTACTGGTATACTTCCCCACACAAAAATAAGTGGGAGTGGCAAAGTTAAAGCAACTTGTTCAGAATCTCTAACTAAGGTCAGCATATCATAGCCCCAATACGCAACAAAAATGAAAAAACCAAATGAAATCAGCATAGTCACTACATAGAGTATGGTTTTTGGTTTGCCATAGAGTTTTTCAGTAATAACATCTACTTTTAGATGAGAATCATGCCTCATGCAGCTTGTAAATCCTATATAGGCCATCCATATAAACGCAAAGCGACACAACTCTTCACCCCAAACAAGTGTTGTTGAAAAGAAATATCTCAGTACTACTTGAACAAATACAACAACTGTTAGTAGAATAAATACTCCAACCCCGACATACGAGAAAGCATCATCTATTTTAGCTATTAACTTTATAACTTTCATAAGGTTCTCCGTATAATTCTCTATTAGAAACTATTTAAGAATTTCTTGTGTTTCAGCTAATAATTCAGCTTGAGCTTTAGGTAGTGTTTTGTAAAGTGGCGCAACAAGTTCTACCATACGTTGTGCGTCTTCTGGAGTAGGCTGTATAAATTCAACACCGCTTTCTAGCATAAATGCACGAGCTTTATCTATGTCTTCAAGATAGTATTTACTTGCACTTGTTGTCCAAACTTTAGCAGCTTTTTTGAATAATTCTCGATCTGCAGCAGATAAACTTGACCACCAGCGTTGACCAGTAAAAATTACTTGTGGAGTATATAAGTGATTAGTTTCGTAAATATAAGGAGCTACCTCTTGGAAATTGAATATTCTTCCCCAAGAAAGATCAATATCTACACCACCTACAACACCTTGCTGAACAGCGGTAAATGTTTCCATTACAGGCATTGGTGAGGCACTCATGCCTAAGGCATTAATAGCTGCATTGTGAATTTTTGAAAGCGTTGTACGAAGACGAATTTTTTGGAGCTGTTCAAGGGTTTTCACTTGTTCGTTCAAAAACATTTTTCTAAAATCACACTCAGAAAAACCTAAATAGCGAATTGTTTTATTACTTGCACGCTCAGCAATTTCTTCACCAAATTCACCATTAAATATTTTACGAAAATCTTCTCTTGTTTGAAAAACATAAGGCAAATCAAAAATACTTAAAAGAGGTGTAAATGCAGTCATATTATTGGTACCTTCTTGAGCAAAGTGAATAGTACCAAATTGAATACCTTGTGTTACAGTATCAGGGTTTCCAAGTTTATATGAATCGTAGGTTTCTAGCTTATATTTACCTTTGCTTTCTTCATCAATAAACTTTGCCATATCTACAAAAGCTTTATAAGCAAAGGAATCTTGATTTCCTCCTGTTGACGCTTTTAATATTTTAGGGCCAGCAAGCGAAGATGTTGCAGAAAAAAGAATAAATCCTACAGTAAGTAGCAAGGTTTTGAAAGATATTTGTTTAATAGACATAGATTTCTCCGAGTGCAATGTCTTTTCTGGCTCTTATGCTGTTAAGAGCCAGAAAATTTGCTATATATTTATAGTTTTAAAAGGCGAGCTGCATTATAGTAAAGTGAGTGATATAAAGGATCTTTTTCAAATGGTAACGCTTTCCACTCTCTTACTGTTTGCTCAAGACCACGGATAGGATATGAGCTTGCAAATAACATTTTGTGCTTTAAAAATCCTGAATTACATGCGTCAATCCAGTCTTGGACTTGTGGGAAATTTTTTACATAGAAATAAGTATCTGGCATTAAATGTATATTTCTACACATTAAAGCAACACCAAATGCTTGGCTTACCCAAGGCCAGCAGCCATGTGGAATTACAATTTGTAGCTCTGGAAAACGGTTTGCTACATTTTGCACATAAGCAGGATTTGAAAATTCAATTGTACTTCCAAGATAGCAACTCATGGTAATAGAAGCAATTAAATCTTGTTTTGCAGCTTCTTCATAGATAGGAAGAAGACGGTCGTCATTCACGTGCATTTCTGGGTCTAACCAGCCAGCATCAATAGCAATACCTTTAAAGCCTTGCGCTGCATATTTTTTTATATCTTCTACTGGATTTCCTTCATAAGGATTAATGCCTGCAAAACCTACAAGACGATTAGGATACATTTTACATACTGCTTCAATATCAGCATTATCAACATCGCCGTATTTAGGATTGCCAGTGCGTCTGCCCATAACAACACCAATACGAACACCCGAACGATCCATTTCATCCATAAATTTGCCCATATCTGAATCTATATATGAAGGTGTATAATCGCGGCCGTGTGCAGCTGGGTATACATCAAATCGTGAGTCCATTTCAGGATATGGACCATCGAAAATATTTAATGATTTAAAACTACCATATGGGGGACGAACCCTAAAATCAATTGCCATCATAAGCGTAAGCTCCTCTCGTTACAGTGTTAATAAAAGATACTTCACTATATACAAAAACCAAGCCAATATTAAAAAAACAATATAAGTTAGACAGTTATAAAATCAAGCAATGACAAACTACATATAAAGCTTGCTCATTATTTCACAAATGGTACAATTATAAACCATGTTTTTAAGGATTATACCTTCAATGCTTAAATATATATACTGATTTTTTAAAGAATTAATATTTTCTAGCTATATTAGTTATATTTCTTTATGGAATTTTAAAAATGAGTTAAGAATAGTATTTTCCTAAAAAACACTTTATTGGTATTTTTTTGAACCGTTTTGCATTCTAGCTCGTGAGGTTTTTTTCTAGTAAAAAAGAAATTATCTCGATAAAAAAATATGATAACTATTTAATATTATATATGTTTATTCGATTTGTCTTTACTGCTTAATTACTTATGAATTTTTACCAAACAACTATTTTCTGATTTTTTTATCTTATGCTTCTTTATTCTTAACATAGCATGAAATTACTTAGAGTGTTCATTTGTTCAAATACGTAGCGCTTTTGCCTGAGATAATGAGCTTTGTTTACGCTCTCATTCTCATTTGAAATTAACTCGCAAAAATGGTAGATAGGTATACCAAAAACTAGTTTTTGTATTATTTTAAATAAACCACAAGGAAGCAATACATTTATTTATAATGCTTGTGCGAAATAAAATGCTCAAAGCCACTTATTTTGAATCTCTTTTTATTGTTGTTTCAGTTAGAGATAAAATAAAGTTTGACTTTATGCAAAGCATAGTTATTATTTTGTTTAAAACAATGAGTGCAAAGATATTTACTGTTGATAAACTTATAAGATTATTCATTATAACGCTAATTAGGACTACCCAATGCAACAAGCTAGAAATCAAAACACTAATGAAGTGATTGAACGTGAACTTGTTATGTTTTTAAATGTGAAAAATGAAGGTGGGCAAGCAAATTGCCAAGAAAACCCTGAGATGTTTCGTCATTGGCGCTGGATGATTTTCTCTGTGCTTTCAGATGAATATATTGAATCTTACCTGCAAGACCTTATTAACGCCGAAGAAAGAGGGCGTAACCTTCTTATGGAAAAATATGCACGTATGGATAATCTAATTCCATGTGTATCACCTAATATAGAGAAAGTAATGGCTATTACAAGCTTTGAGCGCCAATGGCTTCTTGAACTTATTGATGAATTTCCTTTGCAATTCTCAAACCAGATAAAGCGCTTTGACTTTTACTTTGCAGCAGAAGTTGAAACACTATCAGAGAAAACGCTTGACTGTTATCTTGATTGTATAAAGAAAGCAAAAAATGAAGGGCGCAACCTCGCTAAAGAACGCTATGAAAATATAAACTTGCGCTTGAATTATCCAAGTTTAAGTGAAAAAGAACTACAATTACAAAAAAATAATAAATAAGAATGCTTTAAAGAAGATATCCGCTAGACCCTCTACTATGGCAGAAAGCGGGCAAGACAATCTTTTACGCCTCATAAACGAACTGATAGATATAACTGTCCTGTGAGGATATTTCTTTTACCTAAGCCATATTTCATATCACAATGTACGAAATCAAGACACTGCTAGCAATATTTATGTAGTAAACTAGGACATGTAGTCTTGAATGAAAAAAAACAAATTTAAAAACCTCTATAATTTTAGCATATTAGAAAACGTTACTTTATGGAACGAATATTGCTATATATAAAGTAAGTTTATTTTATCAGCAAATTTTAAAATTAATTAAGAGGTTAAAATATGTCAAACGCAGTATGTTATACATGTTCTCCACAAGAAGAGTGGATTGAATCTATAGCCAGAGGTGAAGAAAATCCTTTTTATAAAAAACAACCACGTGTTATTGGTATGTTGCAATCTTTTGACTGCAC
>CAYJHG010000077.1:0-6697 GCA_964369535.1 uncultured Desulfovibrionaceae bacterium | reverse complement strand
GAATATAAACTGAATGCTCGATTAAAAACTGTCTAAAAAAGTGTTGCCATTCCATGTTACAACAGAGCTTACGAATTCAAAAATAAAAAATTCTAATGAAATTGTCATTATGATAATCTTATTTAAGCATCTTTATTTCACAGGCTCGAATTTCTTTCTGTATTAAAATTTTCATACTCAACATTTTGTATATCTTTCTTGCTAAAAGGTATTCCAAGCACACGCATACGAGAACGTAAAGTAGCAGGGTGAATATTGAGAAGTTCTGCTGCACCTTTTTTCCCTTGAATTCTACCATGTGACTTTGTTAGAGCTGTTTTTATCTCTTCAACTGAGAGTTTTTTCTTTTGAGCATGAGAATTGTTTTGAGAAGTAGCGTTAGAAAGAAAACTAAAATCAAGTTCATTTTTCAATCTACTTTTACTACTAAGCAAGGAACGTTCAATTGAATGTCTCAATTGTCGAACATTACCAGGCCATGCGTAATCTATCAATTGCTCTATATTCGCTTTACTTAATTTTGGAGCTTGTTGCAAGTTTAGCTCTTGAATATAATAGTTGTAATAATAGTTAATAAGAAAAAAAATATCATTTTTTCTTTCTGAAAGTGGAGGAATATTAATAGGAAATACATTTAATCGATAAAATAAGTCCTCACGAAATGAATTATCAAGTATCATTTTTTCAAGATTTTTATTAGTTGCTGCAATAATTCTTATATTGAGTTTTATCGTTCTTTCACTACCAATTCGACGAATTTCTCTATTTTCCAAAACTCGTAAAAGTCGAATTTGCGCATTTTTAGAGAGTTCACCAATTTCATCTAAGTAAATGGTGCCATTATTTGCTTGTTCAAAGTAACCTTTTTGCGCTTGTATTGCTCCTGTAAAAGCGCCCTTTTCAAAACCAAATAATTCACTTTCGATAAGAGATTCTGGAATAGCCCCACAATTAACTCGTATAAAAGCCTTTTCAGCTCGTGAAGAAAGAGAGTGTATTGTTTCTGCAACAATTTCTTTACCTGTGCCAGTTTCTCCCGTAATGAGCACGGTTGTATTGTGTTTTGCAATGTCATCAATAGCTTGCATAACCTCGTATAGGTCTTGACAATGCCTTAATTGGTTTTCATAAGTTGAAGGCATTGGACTTGTTTTATAAAACCTTAGAAAGATATTTGGATTATTAAAATAAAGAGGCAATACAATACGCTTAAATAGAGATTGCATAAAGCTTGCAAGCATTACATCTTCGTTGCTAAACATGTTTTCGCGTTGTGAATAAAAAGTTACATAGATAATATGATTTTTTTCTTCGTTTACATATACAGGAATAGAAAGAACAGAAGTAACAGAGTGTGGGGTATCTTCGTAATAATCGATCAAATATTGTTCTTCGTGAATATTTCCATGGAAAAAGACGTTTGATAAATTTTTCCCATAATGTTTTTCTTGGTCTGAACGTGAAAAAAGAACATTTTTCTTATATGAATAGTGCGGAATATTTTTGTTAGTCGAATACTCTACAAAGGTTGTTATCACATTATTTTCTCTATCGGCAGAACAACAAATAGCTGTGTCGAATGGTATCTTTTCTTTAATATATTTAAAAAGCAAAAGAATAGCGTCTTCTTTTGCAAGTTCATCTATGGTCTGATAGAACAACTCTTTATAATCTAAATCCATAACACCGTCTCTCTAAATGTGAAAAATTCATATAAAATGTGAATACATTTCATGCTTATTTTTAATTTATATATCATATAGTTAGCTTAAAGTCAAATAGTTTTCTTTTTATCGATACAATATTTCACACTTCTACGTAAAACATAACGCACTGATTTTACAGTAGTTATTATTGGCACAATACTTGCTAAATATACTTTTATAAAACTAAAAGGAGTTTTTTTATGATTAAAAATGCTATTGTGGTTATGTTTGATTCTCTACAAATGAATTACTTGGGATGCTACGGCAACACTTGGATGAAAACCCCTAATATGGATAGGCTTGCTCGTGAAGGTGTTTTATTTGAAAACAGTTATACAGAAGGCTTGCCAACAGTGCCTTGCCGTAGAGCAATGCACACAGGATGTTATACCTTGCCTTATTCAGGTTGGGTGCCGCTAACAATGGAAGATACTACTATTGCAGATTTGTGTTGGGGTAGACCAATTGATACTGCTCTAGTTTTTGATGCTCCTCAATATAGACTCCCAAAGTTTGGTTATACACGTTCTTTTGATAAAGTATGGTTTACACATGGACATGAAGCAGATCATTATTTTTATGAAGATGATGCACTTTATCACTTAAATGTTGATGATTATGTTGAAGATTCAAGTCGTGAGTTTTACCTTTCAAAATATAATAAAAAAATAGTAGATATTACATTAGATGAAATTTCCTCTTACTTGAAACAACGTCAATACGGCGGTGAAAAAGAAGAAAATCGTTATGTTGCTAAAACTATGACAAAAGCAATTGAATATCTTCAACAAGTTGACAGACAAAAGCAATTCTTCCTATGGATTGATTCCTTTGATCCACATGAACCTTGGGATCCACCATCAGTATATGATCCAATAAATCCATGTCCATACGACCCAGACTATAAAGGAAAAGATGAACTATTGCCTTTCCCTGATCTTGTTGAAGGCTTATATACAGAAGCACAGTTAAACCATGTTCGTATGTTGTATGCAGAACTTGTAACTTTATGTGATAAGTATTTAGGTAAACTAATGGATTACCTAAAAGTATCTGGCTTAGAAGACAACACAATGCTTATGATGGTATCAGATCATGGCGAACCTATGGGTAATGCAGAGCATGGACACGGAATGATGCGTAAAGCAAGACCATGGCCATATGAAGAATTAGTGCACACTCCATTGCTTGTTCGTTGTCCTGGCATTCAAGCAGGACAAAGACTTAAAGGATTTGTACAATCTTGTGACATTGCACCTACTGTTTGTGATTGGCTTGGCATTGGTGTTCAGCCAAGAATGCAAGGCAAAAGCCTTCTTCCAATGATGCGTGGTGAAGTTGAGAAAGTGCGTGACTTTGCTATTGCTGGCTACTATAACTATTCATGGTCAATCATTACAGATGACTGGTCATATATTCACTGGAAAAAATGTTCTATTGACACTACAGATGCTATGTTCAAAGACTTTTATGGACGTGTTGACACAGACGAAAATAGCGATGGCCTAAAGCGTTCACGTTCCGTTGACGGTCCAAAGACTGTAACAGATCGTCACAAAGAAGGCGCAAGTGTTGATGGAGCTGATCAATGGACATGTACTCCTGCAAGTTCTACAGAAGTGCCTGAAAAAGATGAACTTTATGACCGCAGAACAGATCCATATTAATTGAATAACTTAGTAGATAAACACCCACAAGTAGCCCGTGAAATGTTTGATAAACTACGTGAGTTCATGACAGAGCTTGAAGTAATGAGATAGAAAAATGACTTTCTAATACAATACTCATTTTTGATTTTATTAGAGTAGTTTCAATAACTATTGAAACTGCTCTAAAATTCATAACCCCTCTTAAATCCATACTCGAAAACATTTGCATAGCTTATATAAATACTTTATATATAATATAATACTTTCGATAGTACAGCCTTTCAGTATCTTTTTTCAAAAGGAGTTTTTATGAAACTTGTTAAAACTATTACAGCACTTACCCAAAAAAACCTATAAAAATTATTGTCCCTTATGGTCCTGGTGGTCAGGCAGACTTAGCAGCTCGTTTTCTAGCAAAAGCACTAACACCATATTTTCCAAATATAACTATCACTAATATGAATAGTTCAGGTGGGGTAACAGGAGCAGCATTTGTTGCAAATGCTAAACCTGATGGGTATACACTTTTGTTAGGTTGGGTTGCATCTATAGCTATTTCTCCAGCATTTTATTCAGAAATTCCTTATAGTTGGGACGATTTTGATCATCTAACAATTGTTCAAAAACACCCATTTGTTCTTGCAGGCGGTACTGAGAGTGAATTAAAAACTTTTGAAGCTTTAGAAAAATCACTTAAAACTGGCAAAGAAAATATTCTCTTTGCATCACTTGCTCCGTCAACATTAAATACTATTGCTCCTGAACTTATGTTTTCTTTAATGGATGTTCCACTTGAAAGGGCTAGATTTGTACCCTTTGACTCTGGCGCAAATGCTGTAACTGCCCTTATTGGTAATCATGCAGATTTCTTATGGCAAGGAAGTGGCCCACTTGCAGGTGCAATAGAAGGCAAGCAAGTAAACTGTCTTGCTGTGACATCGTCCCAAAGGCTTTCTATCGCTCCAAACTGTCCAACCGTTCGTGAATTAGGTTACACTGAGCTAGAGAGCATGACTTCATGGGGAAGTATTTCTGGCCCAAAAGGTTTACCGCAAGAAGTTATTGATGCCTGGAGCTCTGCTCTGGCAAAAGTTGCTCAAGATCCAAAATGGATTGCAGACTTAAAGTCAATTGAAGGCATTCCAGCAATAGTATCACCTGAAGAAGCTACAGCTTTTGTGGAAGAACAGTACAAATTATTCAAAGAATTACAAGACGGAAAAGAATAGTTAATATCTATACTTAGGAGATAGTTCTCTTCTAAGTATAGAGAAAAAGATAAAAGGATGTACTATTATGAATAATGGTGATACTGCTGATATTTTAAAGCAACTCATACTAGGTATAGTTGTCATAGCTTTTGCAATTTTTGGATTAACCTATTTAGTTCCTTATGGTATTTCTGTTCCGAAATCAATCAGAAGTGAATTTCTTTCACCACGATTTTGGCCTAGTGTAATTTTATATTGCCTCCTCTTCTTAGGCTTTATTATAACCATAAAACACTCTATACTCTTATATCGTTCAGCTTTTAGTCTTCGTGAGTTCATTACTCCTGAATTGAAAAGTATTTTCACAAAATTTATTATTTCACTCATATTAATTATAATTGCAATTTGGAACATAGAATTTCTTGGCTTCCCAATTTCTGTTACTTTTATTATGTTTGCCGTATATTTTTTAGCAGAACATAAGCTACACTTAATACCAAGTGTTATTATCTTGCTCACTCCATGGATTCTTTATTTTTTCTTCACCTATGTTGCAAATATTATAATTCCCCTTGGCATTATGTTTGGAGGCGACCATGTTTGATATTTTATTACAAAGTATTGCACAAACCTTTACTTTAATTAACTGTTTTGCTATTTTTGTCGGTGTTGTTATAGGTGTTGTTATTGGAGCTATACCAGGTATGACTGTTGTAATGGCAGTTGCATTAGCCCTTCCCTTTACCTTTAATCTAGAGCCTATTACCGGTTTATTATTACTTCTTGGAATTTATAAAGGCGGTACCTATGGTGGCTCTATCACAGCTATCACAATAAGAACTCCTGGAACATCTGCTGCTGCTTGCACTATTTTAGACGGTTTTCCGCTCACCCAAAAAGGGCAAGCAAGAAAAGCCTTAGATATGTCCTTGTATTCTTCTATAACTGCAGATATTATATCAAACCTTGCATTGATATTTGGTGCTAGCTGGTTAGCTTCATTCGCTTTAGATTTCGGTTCAGCAGAGTATTTTGCCTTGACAGCTTTTTCTTTGACAATTATTGCTAGTATTTCAGGTGTATATGTTATTAATGGTATTATATCCGCATTCTTAGGGCTATTTTTAGCCACTGTAGGGCTTGATTTATTTTATGGTTTTCCAAGAATGACCATGGGCATCACAGATCTTTTTAGCGGTATTTCCTTTGTTACCCTTCTTATAGGAATTTTTGCAATTCCAGAAATTTTTAATCATTGTGTACGCCCTGCTTCTGAGGAAATTACAAACACCGAGGAAGGCACTGTACAGGGTAAAGCGTTAACCTTTAAAGAATTTTGGGAACATAAAAAAACTATTATACGAGGAAGCTTTATCGGTGTTATTATAGGCGCGATTCCTGGCTTAGGTTCAACACCTGCGGCATTTCTTTCTTATAGTGAAGCAAAACGCACCTCAAAAACGCCTGAAGAGTTTGGAAAGGGTTCTTTAGATGGTGTGGCAGCTGCCGAAGCAGGTAATAATGGTGTTGCTGGCTCAACCTTAGTTCCTCTTCTTTCCTTAGGTGTTCCTGGCGATGTTGTAACTGCAATCTTGCTTGGTGCATTTATGGTGCACGATATCAAACCTGGGCCTTTATTATTCACTGAAAACCCTGTTATTGTGTATAGTCTTTTTCTTGGAATACTATTAAGTTCCCCATTTATGTTTGCTGTAGGGAAAGTTGCAATCCGTGTTTTTAGTAAAGTGAATAAAATTCCTAAATCTTTGCTCTTCTCAATTGTGCTTGCTTTTTGTATGTATGGAAGTTTTGCGTTGAACAACTCTCTTTTCGATATTTACATTATGCTTGCTATGGGCGTGCTTGGTTTTCTTATGCAAACAGTGAAGGTTCCACCTGCACCTTTTGTTATCGGCTTTGTTCTTGGAAATATGTTTGAAAACAGCTTCCGTCAATCTTTAGTTACTTCTGCTGGTTCACTTTCGATATTTGTTTCAAGTCCAATCAGCATTTTATTCTGGATATTAACTCTTGTAAGTATTATATTCACAATAAAAAATTACAAACAATTATCAAAAATGGTTTAATATAACATTAATATTTATCTGGGAGAATTTATTCTCTCTCTAAT
>CAYJHG010000076.1:0-6727 GCA_964369535.1 uncultured Desulfovibrionaceae bacterium | reverse complement strand
AAAAAACTTCGTCTTCCTCGTATGTTACAGTTTTTGAACGGCCTGTTGAGAATCAATATTTTAGTGTCATATTAAAAATGTTTTTCTAGTCATTTTGTGTAACATAGTGATAAGAGAAAAAATATTTTTTACAGCACAGTTTTGGTAGTATACTCGTAGCGGAACACACTTTCAAGAAGCTTATAAGGAGCTTATAATGCAACAAAATTTTTTGCGTCTTTTGCAACTTGGCGAGAATTCTTTTTTGGAAATGGTAGAACAAGTGGCGCAATTGTCAGAAGATCAAGCAGCTTTATGGCAAGCTCGCGTGCAAGAGTTGCCCGTGCATTTGTGGATTGGCGATGCGCATGATGCCGAAGCGCAAACATTTTTAAAAGCATTTAAGGCTTTAAACATTCCTTATACCGAGCATCAATGTACGGGTTTTGATGCCGTGGCTTTAAGCGAAGCTGCCGAAAAGCATACTGAAGCTTCTGTGCATGTGGCTTGCGGTTTTGGGCATACCCAAATGGATGTTTTATCAAGTGCAACCCAAAATGGGGCTTGGCTTAATGGCTATGGCATAAAGAGCGCTCCTTGGGCAGCCTTGGCCGAAGTGGCACTCATGCAAAAATTTGTGCAAGAACATGCAGGCCTAGACATAAGTAATTTGCGCGTATGTTGGATAGGCAAAGTGAATGCCTTGGGGCAATCCCTTATGGAAGCAGCCATTTATACGCCCTTTGAGCTCTTTATGGGCATTCCGCCCCATGGTGATCCAGAGCATTATGAAACAGGCCTGGCTCTAAAAGCCGGTGCCAAAATTTTTATGACCCGCGAACCGGAGCTAGCTTTGGACGATGCTGTGCTCATATATATTGATGCGGAGCTTGAGCAACTGGCGCTCGATGCATCTAAAGAGGGTAAACCTTTGCCAAGTATTCCCTTGGGTATGGAGACATATCCTTGGCAGCAAGGCTTTTGTTTGAGTGCAGACTTTTTGGCGCGCACCAAGGACACTGTATATAGATTACCCACCGTTATGGGAGCGCAAGTGCAGGAAATGGCTGTGCTTTTACAAAATACAAGGCAGGCTTTGCGCAGGCATGCTTTGTTGGCTTCTTTAGCAGCTCTTTGTGATAGGTAAATATTGATTATGTGTGCATTTGATGCAGAACATGAAGACCAGCTCATGGTATGGGATGATTTTTTAGAAAGCTATGGCATTGATGATGCTTTAAAGGCCGAAGCCTATGAAGCGCATACTCCCGAAGAGCGGGCTTGCCTTAAAAATGCCATAGCCTACCATGCCGCCCTTGGGCTAGATGTGGACCAAGGCGAAACCATGTGTAGTCACGCGCACAAAGGTTATTGGCAGCGTGTGCAAACAAAGCCTGTGCCTTGGGTCTTAGTGCTTTGCTCGCAAAAATATGTTTCTGCAGCACGCTTTATCGCAGCTTGTATGCCAGCCTTTATGGCTCATGTGCCGCATGTGGCCATGCTGAGCCTTGAGGCTGAGCCTTGTTCGCAAATTTTATTGGCCATGGAGCTTTTGGGGCTTGAAGAAAGCCTTGTGCTTCCACCTGCAACCAAGAATACTGCGACAGATAGGGCAGAGCTTTTTCAAAAAATGTTGCGCTCTTTGTTTATGACCGCGCCTGAATATGCGGGGCGTGTGATTTTTTTGCATAAGGGCGAAGAAGAAATAACTTCTCTTGTAAATGTATGTAAAAATATGCATATTCCCTATTGGCAAGAAGAAGTAGCGCCGCATATCCAAATGTTGTCTTCCATGCAAGAAGAGCAAAGCGCCTTTTTACGCTTTGCTCAGCCCGATGCCACATATGTCTTTGATGGTTTTTCTGCGCAAGCGGCCTATGGTTTTGCGGCAAAAATGCCAGAGCATACATTAAGCCCCATGTCCTTTTGCGGACAGCAATGGGGGCAGGGCATGGAAGGGTGTTTTTTGCACGCTTCTTTACCCAAGGATTTTTTTCAACATACTGTACTTATGGCGGGGCCTGTTTTTCCATCTGAATGACATGAAGCAGCCTGTAAATATCTTATTTTGTAGAGGTGCCTATGTCCAAGCAAAATCGAACATCTTCGTTAGATACCCTGCGTAATATTGGTATTATTGCCCATATCGATGCCGGCAAAACTACCTTAAGTGAACGCATTCTTTTTTATACCGAAAAAATCCACCGCATGGGTGAAGTGCACGAAGGCACAGCCACCATGGACTATTTGCCGGAAGAACAAGAGCGCGGCATTACCATTGCTTCGGCTTGTACGTCTTGCCAATGGGGTGCGCATACCATCAATATTATAGATACGCCGGGGCATGTGGACTTTACCATTGAGGTAGAGCGCTCTTTACGCGTGCTTGATGGTGCAGTGGGGGTTTTTTGCGCTGTGGGCGGGGTGGAACCGCAATCAGAAACGGTGTGGCGTCAATCGGAAAATTTTTCTGTGCCTAAAATAGCTTTTATTAATAAGGTGGATAGAGCCGGTGCCGACTTTGAAATGGCATTGAAGGCCATGCGCGAGCAATTGCACATACAGCCTGTGCTCTTGACCATGCCCTTGGGACAAGGCGAAGATTTTAGCGCCATATTAGATATAGTGCATGAGCAGCGCTTAAATTTTTTAGAAGAAGATCAAGGTGCTAGCATTGAGCGTGTGTCCCTTACTCCTGAAGAAGCTTTGCTTGTGGCTCCTTGGCGTGAGGCATTATTGGAAAAAGCTGCTGAATTAGATGAAGATTTATTGGAAAAATATATGGAGGGCAAGCCCTTCACCTCCGAAGAAATATATACGGCCTTGCGCAAAGGCACCATTGAGCGCGAAATTACGCCTGTGCTTTGCGGCTCTGCTTTACGCAATGCCGGTATTCAATATGTGCTGGACGCCATATGTCTTCTTTTGCCAGGTCCCCTTGATGTGCCGCCGCCCAAAGCCTTTGATGTGCGAGAAAATGGTGCAGAAAGCAAGGAGTGCAGCATTGTTCCTAAATCTTCTGAACCTTTATCAGCTTTAATATTTAAAGTGCTCATGGACGGAGGGCGCAAGCTTGCCTTTATGCGCTTGTATGCCGGCAGCATCAGCGAAGGGCAGAGTATATATAATGTTAATGAAGATACGGAAGATAGGGTGCAGCGCATATATAGGTTGCATGCCGACCATCGTGAGCAACTAGAAAACGCTCAGGTTGGTGATATTGTAGCCATTGTGGGGCTTCGCTCAGCCCAAACGGGATCTACCTATGCCAGCAGAAAATCTCCCTTACAATTGGAAGCCATACAAAGCTATGCGCCGGTCATGACCTTGGCCTTGGAGCCGCGCAATGCCGACGAAAGCACTACCTTAGATGAAGCGCTTACGCGCTATACCATCGAAGACCCCACCTTGCAGGTGCATACCGACGAAGGTTCGGGGCATCGCATGCTTTCTGGCATGGGCGAATTACACTTGGACGTTATTTTAGAGCGCTTACAACGTGAATATGGCATAAGCCCAAGGGCAGGGCAGCCCCATGTGGTGTGCCGCGAAACCATTGGCGGAACAGCTAAGGCAGAAGGTGTTTTTGAGCGCGAGCTTGGCAAGGAATACCATTATGGCAAAGTGCTTGTGGAAGTAAATCCCTTGCCGCGAGGGCATGTGGACACAGACTCTTTAGGAGCCAATGCTATTGTCTTAGGCGAAGCCTTTCCGCCAAATATACGCCAAAATAAACAAGAGGCCGCCAAGCTAGGCTTGCATACCGATTGGATAGAGTCCGCCCTACAGGGCATTGAAGACACGTTGCAAAGCGGTCCTTTGTCGGGCTATCCCATGCAAGATGTGCAGGTGCGTTTGGTGCAATTGGAAAGAAAAGAAGGTGTTTCTTCGGCTCCCGGTTACCATATGGCCGCGGGCATAGCTCTGCGCGAGGCTCTTAGTGCCGCTAAGCCCTTGGTGCTTGAACCCATAATGCAAGTGGATATAAGTGTGCCTGAAGCGCACCTTGGAGCGGCCATAAGCCTTTTTGGTACTTGTGGGGGTAGGGTAGAAAATATTTTGGATAAGGGGCAAGCCGGCAGCGGCATGAAGCTTATGCAAGGGCTTGCCCCCCTTTCAAAATTATTTGGTTTTTCCACATCATTACGTTCGGCAACGCAAGGCCGCGCCGGACTTATGATGCAATTTTCTTGTTATGATACTGTGTGATTTTTTATTATTTTTTGCCTTTATGTAATGTTTTTTTCACGCTTAAAAGAGCAGGTTCTTCTTTGTCAGCTTTTTTTGACTCTTTATTTAAAGCCTTATTTAAGGCATCACGATAGTGCTTGAGCACTTCTATGCGTGCGTAATACTTAGAATCTGCAGGGACAATATGCCATGGGGCATATTCTGTGTCTGTGCGCATAAACATTTCATCGGCCGCTATTTTATAGGCTGGCGCTTTTTCTCTGTTGCGCCAATCTTCGTCAGTGATTTTATAGTTTTTATACGGGGTATTTTTTCTTTCTTCAAAGCGACGTAATTGCTCATCAGAAGAAATATGCATCCAGAATTTCAACAAAATATTTTTGCCTTCTGTGAGTTGGTCTTCAAAATTGTTGATTTCTGCATAAGCTCTTTTCCATTCCTGAGGCTTGGCAAAACCTTCCACCCTTTCCACAAGTACACGCCCATACCATGAGCGATCATACATGGTCACATGGCCAGAGCGTGGCACATGGCGCCAAAAACGCCATAAGTAATGGTGTGCTAATTCTTCATCGGTGGGTGCGCTGATGGGAATAATCCGCGAAATCCGCGCGTCCACCGAGCCGGAAAGGCGCCGTATGGCACCACCCTTACCGCCGGCATCCCATCCTTCAAAAAGCAGAGTAGATGAAATACCTTTGTTGTACGCTTCATATGTCAGCTGATATATTTCACTGCGCAAGGCTTTTAGTTCTGCGCGGTATTCTTCACGGTTAAGGCTTTTGCTCAAGTCCACTCTATCCAATATGGTAACGCAGGCATCTTGGGGGCTTTCATCCACAGCATTTTTCTTAGCCTTGATGGCTATTTTTTCTGCAATGGCATTTTCAAGACTTTGAATAAGAGCCTTTACCACAGAAACGATTTTAAATTCCTTGTCGTGGGCATCAATAATATACCAAGGGGCAAAGCTTCTGTCGGTTATGGTAATGGTTTTTGACATGGTATCTAAAAGGGACTTGTAGGTCACTTTGCTTTTTTTATCTTTAGGGGTAAAGCTTACGCGTCCTTGCTCTTTTTCTCTTGCTTTGCGGCGCTTGATGTGCTCTTTTTCGCTTAAATGTAACCAAAATTTGGCTATGACATAATTATTGTCGGCTAAAGTGCGCTCAAGTTCCAAACGCTTGCTCAATTTTTGATAATGTTCAGCTTCGCTCATATGACCTGATGCTGTTTGATTTACGGGATTTTCATACCATCCGCCAAAAAAAATACCAAATTCGCCATAACCCGGCAGCTTTCGCCAAAAGCGCCAAGAATCAGGGCGAGATATTTCTTCGTCTGTGCGTAGCCAAAAAGTATTATTGTGTAATTTTTTGGCATCAAGCCATGAGGAAATGGTATTGATAAGCGAACCACGACCGGCGCATTCCACACCCATAATTGTCATAAGAACAGAAAGTTTATGTTCTTCGCACTGCCTTTGTAGTTGAAAAAGTTTAAAGCGCAACTCTTCTTCCAGTTTGACATATTCTTCTTTGGAATATTTTTGACCCAGTGTCATGGTTTGAAACATACACATTCTCCTCTTGGTTACTATACGTTGTAAGGTCAAGAACTACTTTACATTAAAAACAAATTTTATTTGGACTAACGTTGAGAGAATAAAAGCAAAGTATGCGTGGTACACTATGATAAGCCGGTTAACCATATATAATCTTTTTATAAATAGCAAGAATATTACCGTGAGGAATTTGCGCGCAAAAAAGCTGTTTGCCTTGGGCTTGGCATTGCAGTAATATGTAGTAGTGAAAAAAATATGTAAGGAGATTTTATGAAAAGCACATTTACGCTTCCTTTGGCTTTGGGTGTTTTTTTGGGGCTTGCCGTGCTTGGTTTTTTTGTACAAAAAGCCACAGAGCATTTGAGCGCCAACGAAAGAACCGTTGTGGTAAAAGGGCTTGCAGAAAGAGATGTGAAAGCCGATAGAGTTGTTTGGCCCATAAGCTTTAGGGTTTCTGGTAATACACTTGAAGAAATTTCTGCGCAAAATACCCTGTACACAGATAAAATAATAGATTTACTCGTAGGTGCTGGTTTGAGCAAAGATGAAATAACTGTGCAATTACCAGGTATTGACGATAAAACCATCTATGCTTCTGAGGGTAATACGCCTCTTTTTAAATACACACTCAATGCCCTAATTACAGTAAATTCTACCAAGGTAGACATTGTGTCTTCTTTGACGCAACAAATTATTGACCTTATGAAAGAAGGGCTTTCGCTTTCAAGAGACATGCCCATTCGGTATTCTTTTACCAAGCTTAACCAATTAAAGCCGCAAATGATAGAAGAAGCCACCGTCAATGCAAGGCATGTGGCAGAAAAATTTGCTAAGGATTCGCAAAGTTTTCTTGGAAAAATTAAAAAGGCCAATCAAGGTCTTTTTTCCATAACCACAAGGGATGAGTATAAACCTGAAATGAAGACAGTGCGTATTGTAAGTACGATTGAATATTATTTAGTGGATTAATAGCTAGCAACCCAAAAAGCACTG
>CAYJHG010000075.1:3107-6747 GCA_964369535.1 uncultured Desulfovibrionaceae bacterium | reverse complement strand
AAATAACACCGGTAAATATTACAAAAAAATTCATGAGTAACCTATAATTAAAAAAGTATGCGCCGTGGCACTGTCAAAAATAGGTAATATTTTATTTAAGAAAGTCAATTAGCAAGCAAAGCACTTAAGAAAACTCTTTACTTTCAAACATAAATTTTTTATGCATATAGCAGTTAACATAATATTTTTTTGCTATTATGGGAAATCTCAAAACATAGAGTGAACACATGCCTAAAATATCTGTTTTAATGCCCATATATAATACAAAACATACACATCTTAAAAGCGCCATAGAAAGTATACTTGCGCAAAGTTATAGAGATTTTGAATTTCTTATTATTAACGACAGTCCAGAAAATACGCAACTAGATAACATCGTAGCCTCTTATGATGACTCAAGAATACAGTATAGCAAAAACACGGTAAATATGGGCATCACACCTACTCGCAATAAACTTATGAGTATGGCAAAGGGTGAGTATTTAGCTGTTATGGACCATGATGATGTTTCTTTGCCAGAGCGCTTTGAAAAGCAGGTGGAAATATTAGACAAAATCCCTACTATTGGCGTAGTTTCCTCTTGGATTAAAACTTCTTCCGGCCTTAAGATTTGCTCTCCTGTGGAAGATATGGAAATAAAAAAATATCTTATGGGATTATGTGCCATAGTACATCCGGCATCCATGATACGAAAAGAAACGCTTTTGCTATATGACTTACAGTATGAAATAGCATTTTCGCCAGCTGAAGATTATCGGCTTTGGTGCCAGCTTATAGGAAAAACGGACTTTTATAACATTCCGGAAATTTTATTTTATTATCGAGACCATGGTGGAAATACCTCCGCCCTACAAGCACAGACAATGCAAAAAACAACGCTTCAAATACAGGCAGAACTAAGAGAAATACACCCTAAAATATATAAACAATATTTAGACATGGTGCAGAAAAATCCATCTTGGCGACAGAAATTTTACATACCTTCTTGGTGGAGGGCTTTAATACGAGATATTTTTAAGTCTGTAGGAATGCTCTCTTTTGCCAAAAAAATTCTTAATAAATGGTGGTGCCTGCATGATAATAATCCGTTACAATAAGCATACAGTCTTGTAGTTTGTTAAAATAATCATGAAAAAATATACACAAAAATAGAAAGCTTTAAACTAAAGAACAGTTAAAACTATGCAACCATTTGTTTCTATAATTATACCTTGTTATAATGACGGTAAATATATTGCTGAAACCGTAGCGTCTGCACAAAAACAAAGCTATACGGCATGTGAAATTATTGTGGTAGACGACCATTCCACCGACATACATACGCAAAAAGTTTTGCAAGAACTTGCACAAACTCACATTAAGGTAATCACTAATCCTAGTGGGAAAAAAGGTGTCAGTGCTGCACGCAATACAGGGATAGAGGCTGCTTGTGGAAAGTATATTTTACCGCTAGACTCTGATGATATAATTTGTAGTACCTATATCGAAAAAGCTGTGACTGTGTTAGAACAAAATCCTGAAGTGAGAATTTGTTATTGTCATACAGAATATTTTGGGCTTAAACGAGGTCAAGTCGAATATCCTTCGCCTAATTCTGTGTATAGCCTATATAAAGTTCCGCACGATATAAGTGCCGTTTTTTATAAAGAAGACTGGCAAGCAGTACATGGATTTGATGAAAATTTAACCCATTATGAAGATGCGTCTTTTTGGCTTAGTATATATGCCCTTGGTATACAATCCCATTGTTTACCAGAGACTCTTCTTTTCTATCGCATCCGCAAAAACTCTGCCATGGCTATCGTAAATAAAAAGCAATCTATGGAAATTATACGCAAGCGAATTTTTAAAAATAATAAAAAATATATCCAAGAGTGCGCGTTGGAAATGTATGAGACCCTTGGTACATATATAGAAGAAGAAGAAAAACATAAAATTTTACTTTCATATAAGATTTGTACTCGAATTTTTAAACTTGAATTTACCTTACGCCAATGGATAAAGCGATGCATTGGGCGTGCATAATTATGGGAAATTATAATGCAAGACACTATAAAAATTTATTTCACGGACTTCTGGCAAGGCTTTGATTTACAAGATAACATATTTATGCCTGTTTTGCGTAAAATAGCCAATGTGACTGTTGATGCCAAAAATCCTGATTTTCTGTTCCACTCATGCTTTGGGTTTGAGCACATAAATTATGATTGCGTGAAAATCTGCTATTTGGGTGAAAATCTGAGTCCTGACTTCAATATAAGCGACTATGCCCTAGGTTTTGACTTTTTATCTTTTGAAGATCGCTATTTACGTTTTCCATTATACAGATTCTATATGGTTAACCATGCATACATGACTCAAGATTTTACCTTTTTCCAAAAAGAAATATCACAAAAAAATACTTTTTGTAATTTTATTTATAGCAATGGTCGCAATAGTGCTCCTGAACGAGATATGTTTTTTCACAAACTTACAAAATATAAAAAAATTGACTCAGGGGGTAGGCACCTCAATAATATAGGTGGGTGCGTAGATGATAAATTAGAGTGGCAAAGAAAATATAAATTTTCTATAGCTTTTGAAAATTCTTTAAAATCAGGTTACAGTACCGAAAAAATATATGACGCATTAGTAGCGCATACCATACCCATTTATTGGGGGAACCCACGTATTGCTGAAGATTTCAATGCCAAGAGATTTATTAATTGTCATGACTTTCCTTCCTTTGAGGCTGTTATTGAGCATGTAAAATACCTTGATACCAATACCGAAGCATATGTAAATATGCTTGCAGAACCTTGGTTTAATGATGACGCCCCACCTTTACCCCAAGACGACACCCAATTATGTGCTTTTTTAAAAAACATATTCGAGCAAAATCCAAAAGCGGCCAAAAGAACCACCATCAATGGTTTTACCTATGAGCACTTGCAGCGACAGAATTTTTTATATAAACTTAGAATGTTTGTATCGCTTTTCACTAGAAGAAATAATATTAAACATAAACTATTTGGAAAATAAAAATGTATTCTTAATGCAGCACTCTAAAAAATACATTTTGTAATACTGTCTATATGACACCACAAACAAACTATCCTTTATAATTATGCATATTTGTCTTCTTATAGCCACCATAGGCAGGACACAAGAACTTGCCCGATTACTGGAAAGTTTATGCTCGCAAAGGTATCAAAATTTTTCGGTGCTCATCTGCAATCAAAATCCGCCGAACTTTTTAGAGCAAACTTTGGCACCTTTTCAAGATCGTTTACATATCACTTGCATACACATGCCGGCAAGTGGCGTTTCTGCAGCACGCAATGCGCTTTTTCCACACATTACCGGAGATATAGTTGCTTTTCCCGATGATGATTGCTGGTACGCGCCTGACACCCTAGAAAGTGTTGTGGCTTTTTTTCAAGCGCATACTTCGGTGGGTGGTATCATGGGAATTTGGGGCGACAATGCAGAAAACCTGCAGCATGAGAATAGATGTTTCTCCGAAGCTAAAGTTATAACTTTACATAATGTATTTTCCCGTGGCGAAACCTATGTGCAATTTTATCGACAACATGTCATAGAAGGCGTGGGTCCATTTGATAACACATTAGGCCCAGGCACCGGATTACCCTATGGGGGT
>CAYJHG010000075.1:0-3007 GCA_964369535.1 uncultured Desulfovibrionaceae bacterium | reverse complement strand
CGTGGGTCCATTTGATAACACATTAGGCCCAGGCACCGGATTACCCTATGGGGGTGGTGAAGACACAGATTACGCATTGCGAGCTTTTGCCATAACAGACATGTGGCGCGTGCCCAATGTGCACCTTTTTCACCCAAAACAAGACATGCAAAAGCCCAACAAAGAAAAATTATATAAATATGCCGCCGGCCGCATGTATCTTTTGCGTAAACACAGATTTTCTTTATGGTTTAGGCTGCTTAATGTGGCATTTCCCTTGGTTAAGCTTTTTATGGAAAAACCCTCAACTTGGCCCTATCGCTGGTACATGTTTGTAGGGCGCTTACAAGCCTTATTCTCTCGTTGAAAAAGTGCATTATGACTCAAGAAACTACTACCATCCGTGTTCTGCATATAAGTGCTTCTTCTGCCATAGGGGGGGGACCTGAGCATGTATGGCAATTGATTAAGCATCTACCAGATACAATAACATCATATATTGCAGCACCTTCTTGCAAACCTTATGGTGCACGCTTTGCGGAGGCTGTGGGGCAAAATCGCATGATTTTATTGCCTCAACGCAAATGGAGCTTTATAGCTTTTTGGCGTATTTTTTCATTTATAAAAAAACATAACATTCAGATAATACACTCCCACGGCAAGGGAGCCGGCATATATGGGCGTATTTTGGCCTTGCTTACGGCTGTGCCAAGCGTGCATACTTTTCACGGTGTACATATGCCACAAAAAAAAATCCCGCAAAAACTCTATATTTTCCTAGAAGGCCTGCTTTGCCGCATAAGCAAGGTCTGCATACACGTTTCCAAAAGCGAACAAGAGCGTGCACAAGCCTTACAATGGATGCCCAAACACGCCGTAGTTATATATAATGGTGTGCATGTGCCAGAAACCATACCACAAAGATCCATGCCTAAACCCTTTACCATCTTGCATATCAGCCGTTTTGACCCAAATCAAAAAAATTCACTATTCTTATTACCCATAGCCCGCGCTTTGCAAGAAAAACATATGCTTGAATCTTGCTCTTTTATACTCATCGGTGATGGCGAACAAAGGGCAGAACTTGAACAAGCCGTGCAGGCCGCAGGTCTTGGAAAATTTTTTCAGTTTGTGGGACAACAAGATTGTGTGGAGCCCTTTTTTGCCCATGCTGCTTGCCTTTTGTCCACATCGTACTATGAGGGTATGCCCTTGGCAGTGCTTGAGGCCGAAGCTCACGGCGTGCCGGTGGTGGTGAGCGATGTGATTGGCAATAAAGACGCCATGGTGCACGAAAGCACAGGCTTATTATACACTCAAGGCAAAGCTGACAGCGCCGCAGATGCCATTATAAGACTTATAAAAGATGAAGAATATTGGCAAAAATTACGCATGCAGGCGCATATACACGCTAAAGAACTTTTTACTGTGCAAAGCATGGTACAAGCCACTGCAAAAGTTTATGAGGATATACATGAGGGCAAAATATGAAAATAGCCTATTATGCTTCTCTTGGTAATGCAAAATTTCAAGGTGTTGCCCATAAGCTTGCTAGGCAAATCACAGCTTGGAATACTATGCCTCATGTGCAAGCTAAGCTTTTTTGCCGAAGCATAACACAGTGGAATTTACCAAACAAAGTGTACGCCTTAAAAGGTATGCCTACCTTATCTTATGATGCCAAGCTTTTACAAGACATGCAGACTTTTGCACCAGATGTGGTCTATGTGCGTGATGAACTTTGCGGCCCCATGTTATGGGCCATTTTGCGCGCTTTTCCGCAAAAAGTGGTGCTTGAAGTGAATGCAGATTTATTGCAAGAGCTGAAACTCGAAGGGCAACAATCTTTTAGGAGAAAATTAGCATGGTATTACGCAAAATTAACATATGCACTCGTAAAAAAACGTATTAAAGCTTGCACTATGGTTTCAGAGGATTATTTACATCTTTTTCCTGCACTTAACGCAAAGCACAAAAAAGTGTTCCCCAATAGCATCGACTTGCACAATATGCCAATATGTAAAGAACACATACACAGTGTGCCACTACGGCCGGCGCTAATTTTTGTGGGCACACCCGGTCAAGCTTGGCATGGTGTGGATTTACTAAAGCCTTTGGCTCTTGCTTTGCCTGATTTTGATTTTCATATTGTGGGTTATGAGGCAAACAAAGAAACACCAGCCAATATGATTTTTCACGGCTATGTGACAGGTGAAGCTTTACAGAATCTGTATAAGCAATGCCATGTGGGCATGGGTTCGCTAGCGTTATTTCGCAAAAATCTATATGAAAACAGCACATTAAAATCTTGCGAATATGTGGCGCATGGTTTGCCCATTATTATTGGTTATACTGAAACAGCTTTTAAAGGACATGCTTTGCCTTGGATTTTGCAATTACATGGCGAAGAAAACATGTTTGATAAACTTGAAAATATCATAAAAGTGCAAAATTTTGTTTTGCAAAATACAAGGCGCATTGTTACACACACAGAAAGTGCACCTTATATTGATATTAAGCTATGCGAAAGAAAAAAAATACTTTGGTTACAAGATATTTTTACAAAGGAAATTTAAAAAAACTTATTGTTTGCCCAAAATTACACTTGGTAAACTTTACAAAGTAAAACTTTATGCGTAAATTTCTGCCTTCCGAACACTCACTCTACATTTGGAGCTTGTATTTTGCAATTTTCATCTCACCCTTTTATAGGGGTTTTCTTAAATATTTATCGCCGATTGCCTAAAATTTTACAAAAAGATTTTTGGTTTACCACCAGTGTATCGTTTTTTGTAGCTATTTTTGAACTAGCTGTGGCCTTGGCTGTTTCTTTGTTTGGAGTGGCTCTTGCTACTCCAGACTCAGTGGCAAATTTTGGCCCCATTGCAAAAACAGTCCATTTTTTTCCTGCTCTATCTCCTATTATGGCAAATCAGCGCACACTACTAGTCTTTTTGCTCTTTGGCATAGTGATATTGCTTGCCGCCAAATTTGTCTTGAACCTTTATATGTATTGGCGGCAAAGTCG
>CAYJHG010000074.1:0-6748 GCA_964369535.1 uncultured Desulfovibrionaceae bacterium | reverse complement strand
ATATGCTCAGCTGTCAGCCCCACACAGTCGCGCAATTCTTGTTGTTTGCCGTGTTCCACAAATACATCTTTTATGCCTAAGCGTTTAAGCTTTAAGCCTTGCAAAAGATTTGCGTCGCTTAAATATTCAAGCACGGCTGAAGAAAAACCTGCTGCCATGCACCCTTCTTCCACAAGCAAGAGCATCTCATGCTCAAGGGCTATATTTTGTAAATCTTTTTCCGGCAAAGGCTTAAGCCACACAGGGTCAAATACTGTTATGGTAATACCATTTTGTTCTTGTATAATATGAGCTGCTTGCATGGCTATATGCGCACAAGGCCCTGCAGCTACAATGGCTAATTTCTGCCCTTTTTGTAAAAATTCTCCCTGTGCTTCAGGCAAGATACGCGCTTGCTCCGGTAAGGTAAGCCCAAAGCCCACACCGCGTGGATAACGTATGGCATAAGGACCTTTGTGCGCAGGCTCATTATCCTGCAGGGCTGTAGCCAAAGCATGACACAACATGACTTCGTCTCTTGGCACTAAAATGCGCAAGTGGGGAATATGGCGCAAATAGGCCATATCAAAAACACCGTGGTGGGTGGGGCCGTCCTCGCCCACTAAGCCTGCCCTATCGACACAAAATACCACAGGTAATTTTTGCAAACACACATCGTGCACCACTTGGTCATAAGCCCTTTGTAAAAATGTAGAATACAAAGCCACCACAGGCTTAAATCCTTGCGCAGCAAGCCCTGCGCCAAAGGTCACAGCATGTTGCTCGCATATACCCACATCTACAAATCGCTGAGGAAATCTGTCCTGAAAAACATCAAGGCCGGTACCCTCAGGCATGGCTGCCGTTATGGCTACAATACGTGCATCGTCATTTGCCATTTTTAATAAACATCGACTAAAGGCATCGGTAAAAGTAAGTTGTTTTGAACTAGCTCCCTTGGCTTGAGCCTTGCCTGTCAGCGGTTCAAAACTGCCCACACCGTGAAAATGCGCAGGGTCTTTTTCCGCCGGCATATAGCCTTTGCCCTTATGCGTCATCACATGCAAAAGCACAGGCCCATCTTCAACGGCTTGCGCCATTTGCAAATGACGATTTAAAGCCGTTATATCATGTCCATCCACAGGGCCAATATAGTTAAAGCGAAAAGCCTCAAACAACATGCCTGGTGTAAAAAATGTTTTGAAGCTCACTTCGCCCTTGATGGCATAATTGGCCAAATCAGGCCCTATGCGCGGCACGGAGCGCAAAAGTTTTACCACGTCCTTCTTGGCTTGGCGCACCCAACGCCGTGAAAGATTACGGCTTAAAAAACGCGATAAAGCGCCTACATTGGAAGAAATAGACATTTCATTATCGTTGAGCACCACAATAAAACGTTTACCCATATGCCCTGCGGTGTTTAAGCCTTCAAAGGCTTGCCCGCCGGTAAGTGAACCATCACCAATAATGGCCACCACATGGTGATCTTGCCCTGCCAAATCGCGCGCCATGGCCATGCCAAGACCTGCAGAAATAGATGTGGAAGCGTGCCCCACTCCAAAATGGTCATAGGGGCTTTCTTGTATTTTTGGAAAGCCGGACAAACCACCCTTTTGCCGCAAAGTATCAAAATTGTGTGCACGGCCTGTAAGCAATTTCCAAGCATAAGCCTGATGGCCAACATCCCAAATAAATTTATCTTTTTGTGGATCTAAAGAATGTAAAAGCGCTAAGGTAAGCTCCACCACTCCCAAGGAAGGGGCCAGATGCCCACCATTTTTTGAAACCACGCTAATTATGCGTTCACGCACTTCTTTCGCTAAAAGCTCCAATTCCGGCACAGTTAAAGAGGCCACATCAGAAGGGCTTTGCAATGAGTTTAAAAAGCCTGTATCGGTCTTTACAAGAGCAATGTCTTCTTGTTTTTCCGCTTCACAATATATAGGTGTTTGCACAGAGGTTTTTTCTTGCATATATGCCGCACTTTACCTTATTTCACAAAATATTAAAATGTTCTTTCAACCACATAAGCAGCCAAATGGCGTAAAAAATCGGCCTCTGTCCCCACCATGCCTTCTAAAGCCAGCAAAGCTTTATCTTTTTCTTCCACCGCAAGTTTTTTACTGGCTTCTAGCCCCAATAAGGAAGGATAGGTATTTTTGCCCATGGCAACATCACTGCCCACAGGCTTACCCAATGTAGCCGTATCTGCTGTAATATCCAAAATATCATCAGCTATTTGGAAAGCAGACCCAAGACTTTTTCCATACAGTTCTAGGGCTGTACACACTTCTTTTGTAGCACCGGCAAGCAATGCCCCACACACGCAAGAAGCTTTGATAAGCGCTCCTGTTTTTAGGGCATGCATATGACGCAATTTTTCAAGGTCTATGCCGTCTTTTCCCGTATAATCCATATCGAGCACTTGCCCCCCCACCATACCGCAAGAACCGGCAGCTTTGGCCAGATATTGCATGGCGGCAAGGCAAGCAGAAGCAGTAATTTTTTCTGAAAAAGCCGTGCTCATGAACCAAAAGGCATCTGTGAGCAAGGCATCACCGGCCAAAATAGCCGTTGCTTCATCAAATTGCTTATGATTAGAAGGCTTTCCGCGGCGTAAATCATCGTCATCCATGGCTGGCAAATCGTCGTGGATGAGCGAATAGGTGTGTATCATTTCAATGGATGCCGCAAAAGGCATAACCGCTTCTTCTTGTAAACCACAAAGTTTTGCTGTGCTTATGCACAATACCGGTCTAAGGCGTTTACCGCCTGCAAGCAAGCTGTATTCCATGGCCGCGCGCAAGTGAGAAGGCATATCTTGCATGGTTTCGCCCTGCAAACATTGCTCAAGCCAAGCCTCCACTCGCCCACCACATTGCTTTAAGTATGTCTTCATATGTCGTCCGCACTGTCTGCTTCAAAGGGTTTTTCGCCATTTTCTGTGTATAAAGTAATATCATGACGCGCTTTTTCAAGCTGTGTACGACAAATTTGAGAAAGCTCCATGCCCTCTTTATATAAAGCAACGCTTTCTTCTAAGGGCACATTGCCACCTTCCATAGCACTCACAATGCTTTGCAAGCGTTGCATACGCTCTTCAAAAGTATTAGGTACATGAGATTTCTTTTTTGCGTTCATACTTACCACTCTATATTTTTAGTATATAATTAAGCCTTATGAGCTTGAACATCACGCACTTGTGCCGCAACAAGGCCATCAGCCATATGCATGCGCACTGTATCACCCTTATGCACTTGTTGCACCGAAGCAAGCACTTGCCCTTGTTCGTTTTCCATGAGCACATAACCACGGTGCAAAGGCGCTTTGGGGTCACAAGCCATGAGTCGAGTATACCACATTTCAAGTTCGTGTTCTTGTTTTTGCAAATAGTGCCGCATAGCCATGCCAAGGCGCTGGGCAAAGGGTGCCATCTGCCCTTCTTTTATCTACATATATTTCAAGGACATACTTTGCAATCGTTCACACAATGCGCTGAGCTGCACATCTTGTTTTTCCACACGGTTTTTAAAAGAAGCGGACAATACCTGCTCACAATGCGTCAGCTTTTCATTTTGCCTTTGCCAATGGCGCATGGGAGAAAGCCACTGCAAAGCTTGTTGTTGTAATTGCAATTTTTGGGCATGTTGGCGCAATACATGTTCCACATTTTCCTTCAATAAAATTTCTAGGCCATCTACTCTTTGCATCAATTCTTCACGCGCTGGCCATAGCAGTTGAGCCGCATGGGTGGGCGTTGCTGCGCGCACGTCAGCCGTCATATCGCATATGCTCACATCCACCTCATGCCCTATGCCGGCAAGCACGGGTATGGAAGACGTAAACACGGCATTGGCTACAATTTCTTCATTAAAAGCCCATAAATCTTCTAAAGAACCGCCGCCGCGAATGAGCACAATAACTTCTGCCCAAGCCTCGCGCTGAATGCTCTGCATGGCCTTAACAATACTTGGCGCGGCATCTTGGCCTTGCACAAGCACAGGGTATACCCTAATGGCGCTACCTGTGCCGCCTTGTTCGGCTATGCGCAAAAAATCGTGTATGGCAGCTCCGGTGGGTGCTGTAACCACTGCTATTTTTTGAGGATTATAGGGCAATTCTCTTTTACGTTCTGAAGAAAAATAGCCCTGTGCGCGTAATTTTTCCTTGGTAGCTTCAAAGGCTGCATGCAAGGCGCCATGCCCCCCTTCTTGCATAAGTGCCACCACCAATTGATAAGAACCGCGCGGCGCATATACCGATATGTGTCCGGCACACAGCACTTGCTGCCCATTTACCAATTTATGTGCTAAAGAAGGTCTTGGCCCATCTTCAAAAACTTCTCCGGTGAGCGGGTCAAATTTTTCTTCTTGGCGTTGAAAATTCTTAAACCACACGCATTGCAACAAAGCTTCACTATCTTTGAGCGTAAAATACACATGTCCGGAGCTTGGGCGAGAGACATTACTCACCTCGCCCTTAACCCACACAAAGGGATATTGCCCCTCAAGGCTGCGCTTGATTTTGGCTGTAAGCTCTTTAACTGTGTATATGTCGCTCATAGAATTACATATTCCAACTAGCCAATACTTGCTTTTGCCAATCTTTAAATAGTTCTTTAAAACTTTCTAAGCTTATTTCTATTTTTTCGCCGGTTTTTCTGTTTTTGGCTTCCACCACACCGCGAGCCAAACCCTTGGCGCCAAGGCAAAGCTGCATAGGTATACCAAGCAAGTCTGCATCCTTAAATTTTACGCCAGGGCGTTCTTCTCTGTCGTCCACAAGAACTTCAAGGCCCATGCCTTCAAGTTCTGCCTGTAGGGTATCAACAGCCGCACAGGCTTCGGCATTTTTTGTATCAAGGTGCAAAAGCAATACGTCAAAAGGAGCCAAAGGTGGCGGAAAAACAATGCCATTATCATCGTGATTTTGCTCTATGCAAGCCGCCACCACGCGCGAAACCCCAATACCATAACAACCCATAATAATAAGTTGTTCTTTGCCATTAGGATCCAGATATGTAGCCTTCATGCTCTCGCTGTACTTGGTACCAAGTTTAAACACATGCCCCACTTCAATGCCGCGTGGTAATTGAATTTCACCGCCACAACGTGGGCATGGGTCTTCTTTGGTAATGGTGCGCACATCCACATAAGCGCTTATCTGGCAATCTCTTTGTAAGTCAACATGTTGCAAATGCATATCTGTTTTATTGGCACCGCACACCCAATCCGTGCTTCCCTGCAATTCTGCATCGGCATAAATTTTAATGGTGGCATCAAGACCCACAGGCCCTGCATAACCCACTGCGGCTTTTGTCCAAGCTTGCACTTCTTCTGCTGTAGCCATTTCCACAAGGGTAGCGTCTAAAAAGTTCTTCACTTTTACATCATTCACACTGCGATCACCGCGCACAAGCACAGCAACACCTTGCCCGTCCACATTAAACAATATGGTTTTAATGAGCTTTGTAGGCGCAATGTTCATGAGCGCGCACACTTCTTCCACCGTATGCGCCGCTGGAGTGGACACTTCTGCAAAATGTTCGCATGTATCTGTGCAGATTGCTTCCGTATAATTTACGGCTGCCCTTTCCACATTGGCGGCATACTCACAGGCGGTACAGGCGGCAATGGTGTCTTCACCCGTTTGAGCAAGCACCATAAATTCATGAGAAAAACTGCCGCCAATGGAACCGGAATCTGCTTCCACAGCTCTGAATTTAAGCGCCATGCATGAAAAGATATTCTGATAGGCCGTGTACATTTTTTTATAGCTTTCATCGGCACCGGCGTCGGTGGCGTCAAAAGAATACGCGTCCTTCATAATAAATTCGCGCCCACGCAAAAGCCCAAAACGCGGGCGAATTTCATCGCGGAATTTTGTTTGAATTTGATATAAATTTAAAGGAAATTGACGATAAGAACGCACTTCTCCGCGCAATAAATCCGTAATAACTTCTTCGTGGGTGGGCCCTATGCAATAGTCACGCTCATGGCGATCTTTAAAGCGCAAAAGCTCTTTGCCATACACGTCCCAACGCCCCGTTTCTTGCCATAAATCTGCAGGGCAAGCCGCTGGCAAAAGCACTTCCAAGGCACCGGCAGCATTCATACCCTTGCGCACAATGTTTGCGGCTTTATCAAGTACGCGCACTCCCATGGGTAAATAACTATAAATACCGGAACTTACCTTACGCACCATGCCGGCACGCACAAGTAATTGATGGCTTATGACCTCAGCATCGGCTGGGGCTTCCTTTAATGTGGGTATGTAGCTGACACTCCAACGCATATTACTCTCCTCTTGCAGGCTGCTCAAAATCTGCATCTGCTATATCAAATTATTTTTATAATCAGTTATGAGCTTTTACTCTCTAAAATTTTATCAAGCTCTTGCATAAATGCCTCAAGCAAAGCCCCTTGCCCTTTTACCGAGCGTATAACTTCGCCTTTGGCAAAAATAATGCCCTTATCACGCCCACCTGCAAGGCCAATGTCGGCTTCTTTAGCTTCACCTGGCCCATTCACCACGCAACCCATAACAGCCACCTTAATGGGTGCTTTTTCATGGGCAAGGCGCTCTTCCACCGCTTTGGCTAAAGACATCAAGTCAATTTCGGTGCGCCCACAAGTGGGGCAAGAAATTATTTCAGGCCCATAATGGCGCAAACCCAAGGCGCGTAAAATTTCATAGGCTACTTTGATTTCTTCCACAGGAGCTGCCGGCACCGACACGCGTAAAGTATCGCCAATGCCCTCCCAAAGCA
>CAYJHG010000073.1:0-6762 GCA_964369535.1 uncultured Desulfovibrionaceae bacterium | reverse complement strand
CCGAGATTGTCGGGAGCTTTTTCCAATTCTAAAAGGTTGGGCTCAATAGTTTCTAGATGCTCGCGTGCTTCAACGATAAAGTCAGCAAATAGTTCGGCATCCATAAAGTCTTGACTCATAATGCACCTTCAGGCCAAGGGTTAATAAAGATGATAGTTTCTGTCTTGTAAAAGAGTATATCGGCTAGCCTAACAACATCTTTATATTGCGAACCATTTTTTCTGGCTGCGCGGGTTTTACCATATACAGATTTGCACCAAAGCTCATGCCCATTTGAATGTCTTTTTCTTGTCCTTCTGTGGAAAGAACAATAATGGGCGTGTCTTTATACATATCTTGCTCGCGCAAAGTTTTAATAAAGGTAAAACCATCCATGCGGGGCATGTTAATGTCAGAAATAATCAAATCCACTTGAACGCCATTGTAAAGTTGCTCCAAAGCATCTAAGCCGTCCTCGGCTGTGGTAACTTTAAATCCTTCACTTTTCATTACAAAAGCCAGAAGGTTTCTGATGGTTTTGGAGTCGTCGACAACCATGATGTGCTTACTCATATTATTTCCCTAGATTGAATTATGTGGTCAACTATTTTGTCCACAGAAACGATACCGTAAATTTTACTATTGTAGTCAACTATTCCACAGAGGCATTCTGTGGGAGTTGTGCCCAATTTGGCTTCTACATTCCAAGAAAGCGTACTTTGTTTTACTGTAAACATGTTGAATATTTTATCAACAATAATGCCTATTTGTATGCCTTTGCACTGACAAACAATTATAAAGCTGTTTTTATTGAGTGCTTTTGGCTTGGTGCAGACAAAATGCTCAAGTTGTATGAGCGGTGTTATTCTGCCCCGTAAATTTATAACCCCAGGGATATGATCCGGCGTAAGGGGTAAATGTATGGGATCCATATATTTTATAACTTCTTGCACTGCCTCTATGGGGATGGTGTGCAATTGTTCTTGCAAATAGAAGAAAATAAGCTGTACATCGTCATATGTTTTAAGCAAATCTTCTATGGGCGGTGCTAAGGCATTGTAATCTTCTGCTTCAACAGGGCCTGCAACCACGTTAATGCCAAGAGTTGCTGCTTGTTCACTTCCAACGTATTTATGGAAGAATGCTTGCTCTGCTGCTGTAAAAGCTTTTTCTTGCGCACCATTTTGCCCTTCAGTGCTTCCACTTTGGGGAAGAGCAAAGTCTTGGTCTTGAAAATACTGTTCCGGTGTTTTTACCATAATGTTAGTACTTCTTCGCTTAAAGCATTATAAGCCAACGCGCCTCGGCTTTCAGGGGCAATGTCATAAATAGACACCCCAAGGGCACTTGCTTCACGGAAATGTGTGTCAATGCCTATGACCGTGTTAAAAACGGCCGATCCCATTTTTCGTCGTAATAACTCTAATACTCTTGTACAGGCTCTGGCTCTTTTGTCATACATGGTTGGTAAGGCTTTGTAGCGTATGGGCTCAGGGAGCACCTTGTTTAATGTTCTTATGGTGTCAAAAAGCAGTTTTAGTCCATGCAGAGCCAAAAAATCCGTTTGTATGGGAATGATGAGTATATGCGCAGCAATAAGCGCATTCACTAATATAATACCCACATGTGGCGGACAGTCAAGCAAGACAAAATCATAATTGTGGCTTACAACTTGTAGTGCTTGGTGTAATACCATACCCTTTGCTTTGCGTTCTTGTAAATCTAGTTCTAGCTCTGAAAGGCGTATGCTTCCAGCAGCAAAATAAATATTTTCATGCCCCACATTTTTGGCTAATCTTTGCCAAAGGCTAGGCCATTGTTCTTTTTCTGCCAGCAAAATATCATGCAAGGTGACATCTTGTTCTTCTGGATAAAGTTTCATATGCAAGGAAGCACAAGCATGCGGGTCAAGGTCTAAAATAAGAACCTTTTTGCCAAGCCTTGCCAAAGCCATACCCATACTCAGGGTTGTGGTTGTTTTGCCTACTCCGCCTTTTTGATTTGCTATGGCTATAATTTTAGCCATGTGTTCCTCTTTTCCTAGTGTCTGATTGCAAAAAATTTGCTCATAATTATTCACAAAGTTTTGCTGTATAGCCTGCGAAAAAAGTGTTTTTTCGCAAGCTTCACCGCTTTAGGCGGCGTAAAACCCGCATGTATTTTGCGGTGTCAACTATTGTAAGTAAACACTAACTTTGTTTCATATAAACTATAATGCCTGTATGGTGCTCGGGCTTAAAGGCGCGGCTTATGTTGTGCAAAGATTCTGAGTGCCCAATAAGCAAAGCGCCGCCAGGGAGCAGATTATCGTAAAAAGCGTTTATAACTCTTTTTTTCATATCATCATCAAAATAAATAATAACATTGCGGCAAAAAACTATGTGAGATTTTTCCACTCGCGAAAGTTGCACTTTGTCGTTAAGATTTAATTGTCCAAAATTAATAAGTTTTTTTAATTCTGGCTTTACATGATACACAGTGCCTTGCTTAGTAAAATATCGATCAACAATTTCTTTGGGCGTTGTGCGCAGGGCATATTCGGCATAAAGGCCGCGTCCTGCTGCTTTAAGCACAGCTTCAGAAAGGTCACTGGCTGTGATTTTTATATCCCAAGTATTGATTTCAGACTTTAGCACTTCGTGTAAAATCATAGCTATGGTATAAGGCTCTTCGCCTGTGGAGCAGCCCGCAGACCAAATGCGCAAACGTTTTCTGCCGCTTTTACGACATTCTTCGATGGTGCGCTTGAGCACTTTTTCTTGAAAAACTTTCAATTGTGGGGGGTTACGATAAAAACTTGTTTCATTTGTGGTAACCACTTCAAAAAGTTTGGTAAGCTCTGTGCGCTTGCCCACATCAAAGCGCAAATAGTTGTAATATTCGGCATACGATTTGAGCTTTAATTCTTTTACTCTATTGCTCAAACGGTTTTCCACCAAGTATTTGCGGTTTTCAGCTATAAAGATACCACATTGCGTATAAATAAAATCGCGCAATTGCACAAACTCTTCGTCGGTAATGGCCAAAGCCTTACCTGCAGTTGTGGCGGGTCGTTTAAATAATCCTGACATTTTTTCCTACCCTTTCTTCATAGTTTCGATGGCTTCTGTTGCTGCATTTTGTATTTCAGGGTCTTCATTGTGCATCATTTCTAATAAGGCCCCGAAAGCCATGTTTCCGCCAATGGTTGCAAGCGTTTCGATAATTTTTAAAGATACCATGAGGCTTGCATTTTTAAAGCGGCACAAAAGCTGCTCAACTGTGCTTTCGGTTTTTTGACTGCCAAGAGCTTCTATGGCTCTTATGCAAACCCATTCGTTGGAGTCGTCTAAAGCATTGACAAGGTAAGGTAGTATTGTTGCGTCATGCGAACTTCCAATCACATCTATGACAGCAATGCGCACTTCATCGGCAGGGTCTTGTAACATTTGTAAGAGGTCGCCCATGTGTTTTTTTAAGTCAATTTGCGGCTTAGTAAAAGCTTCTACTGCCATTTGGCGTACATAGGGGCTTTCATCTTTTAAACTTTTACTTACAATGTCATAAATATTTGAAACACCTGTATTACTTAGGGCATATAAAGCAAGAAGCCTATGGTCTTCGTCGCCTTCCATGTGCATTTGTGTGAAGAGTTTGGCAAGCTCTTCGGTGTTTAAGGCAACACAAGCTTCCAGTGCGGCTTCTTGAACGTCTGTATAAGGATGATTTAATTGTTTAAATATGGCGTCTTGCGCTTCTACATAGTGCAAGTGAGAGCCAAGGCAATGCATAGTGCTTTTGAGCACATCACTGTCTGTGTGGCGTGAAAGAATGTCTAAGACGAAAGGGGCGTACTCTAGTGTGGCATGATTAGCCATGTATAGGGCAGCTAGGCTTTGGTTGTCATCGTCTAAGTTCCAGAATATTTTAGTTAAAGCTTCCATGCAATGACTGCCTTCAATGTGCAATGCCGCATCAAGGGCAATATGGGTCATGTTAGCATTTTCTAGCTGTATAAATTTTGCAAATGCATCGTTATATCCAATAGAGGCCAAAGCTTTTATGCCGTTTTGGTATAGTTCCTCTTCATGGTTTGGATGGTCTTGTAAAATATACTGCATAATAATGGATGTGGATTTGCCATCGCCTATGACAGATAAACCAAGCAAAGAGGCTTCTTGAATGCTTTCATCTTCATCACTTAGGGCATCTTCAAGGTATTCTTTAAATTGTTCTTGTTCTTTGATTGAAAGCAAAGGAAGTGAGGATTTGCCCAATATTTGCACCATGGCTTTCACAGCCTTATGGCGTAAAGCTGAGCCTGCTTTTTGCAAAAATTGCAAGAGCAAGGGCACAGCCTTAATGTTTTTCATTTCGCCAAGGGCGTCAATGATAATGGAGCCCACAAGCGGAGAACATGTTGGCAATATTTTTACAAAAGTGCTTATGGTGTTGTCGTCACGAATTTTCACAAGGGCTTCAACGGCGGAAAATTGCACCCATTCTTCGTCTTGCATGGCCTTATGTAAGGCTTCGGCTGCTTCTGGAAAACCAAGATTTCCAAGACTCATGGCCGCTTGATAGCGAACATTGACTTCGGGATCTTTTAAAAGAGCTTCGCAAAGCAAAGGTACAGCTTTGCGGCTTTTGCTGTGTCCTAAAATATCAGCCATAAAAATGCGCAAATCAGGGTCGGCATCGCGCAAATAGGGTTGAATTGTGGCAACGTCATCCCCCCCGATTTCGCGCAAAACATCCATGGCAATGTTGCGCAAAGACACCGCATCGCTGTTTAAAAGCGGAAGCATTTTTACAATGGTATTTTTACCACGTATCTTGCGCAAAGCATATTCAGCTGCTTCTTGCACGCCAATATTACTGCTTTGAATTTGTTCACAAAGCGCAGGAATGGCGTCGTTAAGGCTCATATCGCCTGCGGCAAAACATGCGCTTCTTATGCAGTCCACATCATTGCTTTGCAGGTCGTTTAATACTTCTTGCGGTGTGGGAGTTGACATAGCTTTACTCGTTTTTTTGTGTTATATAATTAGCCTTTTACTGCCGTCATGAGGGCATCGGCTACATTGTCAATATCTAATATTTGGTCTGCCAACTTGGCATCTACTATGGCCTTTGGCATACCATACACTACACAAGACGCTTCATTTTGTGCCATGATGTAGCCGCCTTTTTCTTTTAGCTCGCGTATTCCTTCAAGGCCGTCACTTCCCATACCAGTAAGAATAATGCCCAATGATTTACGAGGCAAACAACGAGCCATAGAATGCATAAGCTCAGTAGCAGAAGGTTTATAGAGGGCTTCGGTTGGGTTTTCAGAAACAACAATTTCTGGCATGGGTCCACGCATTTTTAGCGTTATATGCTTGCCACCGGGGGCAATGTATGCGTGTCCTTGGCGAGGTCTTTCGCCGTGTACCGCTTCACTTACATTGATTTTGCAAACACTGTCTAAACGCTTGGCAAATGGGCCAGTAAAAGAGGCTGGCATATGTTGGGCAATGAGAATGGTTGCAGAAAAATTTTCGGGCAAAGCAGACAGCACTTTTTGCACAGCAGGGGGGCCACCTGTGGAAACCCCAATGGCCACAAAATCTCTGGCACCCTGACAAGCGCTGCCGCCTGCGGCAACTTGGGGTGCGACACTTTTTGCGCTTTGTCTTGCTTGTGACTTTTGCATACCAAAGCGTAATTGCATTAGTGATTTTTTTCTGGCAAGAATTTTGACTTTTTTGGTGAGCTCTTCAGCAAAAGCGTCTTGGTTAGAGCTTAAAGATTTTGGAATAAAGTCAAGGGCACCATATTCCAAAGCTTTTAGGGTTGCTTCAGCGCCTTCTTCTGTGAGAGAACTTACCATGATGATAGGGGTTGGTTTTGACTTCATTATGTGTTTTAAAGCTGTCAAACCATCCATTTTAGGCATTTCTATGTCAAGGGTCACCACGTCGGGATCCAAGTCTTTAACCATTTGTACAGCTTCTTCACCATTACAGGCCATACCACAAACGGTGATGCTTTGGTCAGTAGCAAGCAAGGTATTTATTGCTTTACGCATAAATACCGAATCATCAACTATAAGTACTTTTGTCACAATGCGCTCCTAACAAGATGTACAAAAAATTAAAAGTCCACAAAGGCGCCTAACAGCATAATGATATGCTAGTTTATGTATTTTGACAATATGTAAGCTTGAGTAAAAATTTACATTTTAAGCATATGGTTTTTGCTATGCAAATCTCTAACATCAAAGCTATTCGTACATGTATTTTTATAGTTTATACACGTAAAGAACTCTGCGCATTCATTGCGTAGGGTCTTATGAAGCATTGGCGTCAGCCAATACGGTCAAAAATTAAGAATGGGGCGAGTCTTGCTTGCCCGTTACAAGATTGATTTTTGAGCCTTTCCACTTGAACACTTGTTTTTGTGAGTGCCGCAATTTTGAAATCTAAGAACGATGCCTAATTTGCAGAGGGCTTCCTTAAGTTATTTTGGAAATAAAGATGCTAGATTTAATTGATGTTAACATATAACCATCACAGCATTTTTGTGGATTAATAGATGACATCCATAAAAAAGCCGCTGTTTAATAAAAAACATTTTTTGTATGTAATCAATATATATCTCGTATATATGTTTGTAAATATGTATTCTAAAAAAAAATGCAGTTTTGGACAATTTTTTGATGTTTTCAAGGTGTTGAGTGTGTTGCGGTGGGTAAATGTCGAAAAAATGCGCAAATGCCTAGTTGTAAAAAACACCCGCTGCCAAGAGCAGCGGGTGTTT
>CAYJHG010000072.1:5563-6846 GCA_964369535.1 uncultured Desulfovibrionaceae bacterium | reverse complement strand
GTAGCGGCTCTGGCAGAGTCGTTTGGACGCGGTTGTATGACCAACCACTGGGGAGACTTGGAAAATGCTGATTGCGTGCTCATCATGGGTTCCAATGCTGCAGAAAACCACCCAATTTCTTTTAAATGGGTAGTAAAAGCCCAGAAAAAGGGTGCTAAAGTTATTCACGTGGACCCACGCTTTACCCGTACATCAGCCCGAAGTGATATGCATGCGCACATTCGCTCCGGCACTGATATTGCCTTCTTAGGCGGACTTATCAAATATATTTTAGATAATAAATTGTATTTTGGTGAGTATGTAACAAACTATACAAATGCGTCCTATTTAGTGCATGAAGACTATGCTTTTAAAGACGGTCTTTTTGTAGGATATGATGCAAAAACGCGCTCTTATGACAAGTCTAAATGGGCTTTCCAATTGGATGATAAAAAAGTTCCTCTGCAGGACAAAACATTCAAAAATCCCAACTGTGTCATCAATGTGATGAAAAAACACTATGAACGCTATGACTTGAAAAAAGTTTCCAGCATGACCGGTGTTTCAGTTAAGGACTTGGAAACCGTGTATAAAACATATGCTGCAACAGGAAAACCCAATAAAGCCGGTACTATCATGTACGCCATGGGTTGGACACAGCATACGTATGGTGTGCAAAATATCCGCACCATGTCTATTGTGCAGCTTTTGCTCGGTAATATTGGCGTGGCCGGCGGCGGCGTGAATGCGCTGCGCGGTGAGTCCAATGTGCAAGGCTCCACAGACCAAGGCTTGCTCTCGCACATTTATCCAGGATACTTGCCTGTGGTAAATTCTAAGCAGCAAGACTTTGCTTCTTATGTGAAGGCCACAACGCCTGTTTCCCATGATCCCATGAGTGTAAACTGGTGGCAAAATCGTGGTAAATATGCGGCAAGCTTCATAAAGAGCCTATATCCTCATCAGGATGTAGACAAAGCTTTCACCTATTTTCCAAAGGTGGATGCCGGCGTAAAGATGACCGAATACTATTGGATGAGCATTATCAACCAATTGTCCAAGGGCAATATCAAAGGCCTTTTTGCTTGGGGCATGAACCCAACTTGTGGCGGCCCAGATGTTAATGTGGCTCGTAAAGGTCTTGGCAACTTAGAATGGCTTGTGAATGTAAACCTTTATGAAAATGAAACCTCTTCTTTCTGGAAGGGGCCAAAGATGAAACCGGAAGAAATTGGCACAGAAGTATTCTTCTTGCCTTGTGCTGCTTTTAACGAAAAAGAAGGTTCTGTGGTGAACTCCGGACG
>CAYJHG010000072.1:3795-5463 GCA_964369535.1 uncultured Desulfovibrionaceae bacterium | reverse complement strand
AGCGGTAACTGGTTGCACGCAGGTTCTTGGACAGAGGCCGGCAATATGATGGCTCGCCGCGATAGCAAGCAAACGGAAATGCAAGCAAATATCAATTTATACCCCAATTGGTCATTTGCTTGGCCTGTAAACAGACGCATTGTATATAACCGCGCTTCTGTGGATGCTAAGGGCCAACCTTATAATAAAGATAAGGCCGTAGTTGCATGGCAAGACGGTAAATGGGTTGGCGACGTCATCGACGGTGGCGGCGGCCCAGGTGCAAAGCATCCTTTCATCATGCTAAAAAATGGTGTGGGAACGCTCTTTGGCCAAGGCCTTGCCGACGGCCCCATGCCTGAATACTACGAACCTATTGAAAGTCCAATAGAAAAGCATCCATTCTCAAAGCAGTTTAATAGTCCAGTGGCCTATATAACTGAGGGAGTGAAGCTTTCTAAAGACAATACAAAATTCCCCTTTGTGGGCACAACATATCGCGTGACCGAGCATTGGCAAACGGGTCTTATGACCCGCCGTATGTCTTGGCTTGTGGAGTGTGAGCCTCAATTATTTGCAGAAATAAGCCCAGAGCTTGCCAAGCAAAGAGGCATCGAAAATGGAGATAAGGTAAAAATTTCGTCCATTCGTGGCGAAGTTATTGCCGTTGCCATTGTGACACAGCGCGTAAAGCCCTTTATGGTTGAAGGCAAGCCTGTGCACATGGTGGGCTTCCCCTGGCACTTTGGTTGGCTCAACCCCAAAGATGGTGGTGATTCCGCCAACTTGCTGACTCCAGCAGTGGGCGACCCCAACGTGGGTATTCCTGAAAGCAAGGCTTTCATGGTCAACATAGAAAAGGTGGTGTAGTATGAAAGCGTTTTTTGTAGACTTAACTCTCTGCACCGCGTGCCGTGGTTGCCAAGTGGCTTGTAAGCAATGGAAAGACCTTCCCGCAGAACAAACACATAACTGGGGTTCGCATCAAAACCCCAAAGAACTCACAGGAAATACCTTAAAGCTTGTACACTTTAAAGAAATTCCCGTGGAAGATGATAAAGTAAATTGGGTATTCTTCCCAGAACAATGCCGCCACTGCACAGACCCACCCTGCTTTTATGCAGCTGAAGATGTGGAAGGCGCCATTATTCACGACGAAGAAACCGGAGCAGTAGTATTCACCGACCTCACTAAGGATGCAGCGTTTGAAGATATTCGCGACAACTGCCCTTATGATATTCCCCGTCTAAGGGAAGATAAGGTCGTTACCAAGTGCGATATGTGTAATGATCGCGTTCACGAAGGCAAATTGCCCGCTTGTGTGCTCACATGCCCCACAGGTGCCATGACCTTTGGCAATTTTGATGATATATACAAACTTGCCCAAGATCGCCTAAAGGAAGTGCTGCCCAAGTATCCCCAAGCTGAACTCGGTGACCCTGATACAGTGCGCGTTATATATCTCTTCCCATATAAACCGGCAGAGATATTCCCAAAAGCTGTGTCTAGTGTAGAAAACCCTGTAAACCAAATGACCAGACGCGAAATGTTTGCTATGTTTAAAGGTAAACAAGCGTAAAGGCATGTCATAACAAAATACTAAAGCCCTGTTTCTTTATAAGATTCAGGGCTTTTTTGATAAACTGAGCATAGTTGTACCACGCAAAAAAACAAGCCACTCGCATAAGG
>CAYJHG010000072.1:0-3695 GCA_964369535.1 uncultured Desulfovibrionaceae bacterium | reverse complement strand
TTCTAATTTTTGCAAAGCTTTAAGGCTTAAATTTGGTTCTTGGTCAGCATTTTCGTATGTGGCAAGTTTAACGCCGCCATTAAGCAAAATAACGCGCCAAAGTTTTTCGCCAAACTCTTCAAGTGTTTCCAAAAAGGTGACCATGAGTCTTTTGCCAAGATCATCATCACCGCGCCCCAGAGTTTCTGTGGTGATAAAAGCCACAACTTTTTCTTGCGCATGAGGCTTTTTAGCAAGAGGAGTTTTGGGCAAAGTCGTATCATTTTCTTGGCTACTAACTTGGGTAGCATCTTGAGCCAAAGTGGCATGAAGTAAAAAGTCTTTGTCTTCTTGAGTGTGCGTGACGCTATAATTTTTTTGTTCAAGAAAACGCGTAACATTTTCTTTAGCTGCTTCATTGTCCACAAGCACTGTCAATGCATTGGGCTTGTGTTGCAAAAGCATGTCACGGCACGCAATAACGGGTTGGGGGCAAGGAATATTTCGCGCGTCTAATCTGTACATGTTTTTCTCTCTTTCGGTAGTAAAAACTATTTTTTAATTATATAGTTACTCTATTGTGTTTTGGCATTAACTCCGATATGCTTTAAATGATTCATAGCGGATAATTTTATCTGAGCATTTATTATTATCGGTGGAGAATGGCATGAATACACTTTCTTTGCATTTATTGAGCCTTATTACATTGTTACTTGGTTTTATTTGCGCTGTAGCATTGGATCTTTCTTTGTTTATAAATATGATTTTATTATCTATTTGCGCAGTGGTCAGCCTTGTAGCTTTCTTTGTGGCTAAAGGCCAAGACCGAACAGAAAAAATGCAACTTACAGATTTATTACAACAAATCGATACGCAAATACGCAGTGAAGATACTGCCCTTAAACCTATAAAAAAGCAAGACTCCAATGCTTCTTTGTATGTCTTTTGCTTTGAGTTACAAAACACATGGTTGCAAAAATTTCAGGCTCAGAAAACTTTTTTACAAGAAGCAGAAGAGCGCCGCACCCACGAAGCAAAACTTTTGGCCAAACAAAAAGAACAAGATGCAGAGCAAGCTCAAACCTTGGAAGATATGAAAAAAATAGCCGTAAAGGCTTCTACAGTTATGGAAAGACTGGTGCAAGGTGTGCAACAACTCTTGCAAGTGGTGGAGCAGGTAGATAAGGGCATGCAAGAGCAAGTGCAAAGGCTTGGAGTCACGCAAAATGCCATGCTAAATGTTGTGGAGCTTGCAAGCTGTGCGGCCGGAGAAGTTTTGTCTGCTTCAGAAGGTGCTGATAATTCAAAGCAAAGAGCTCTTGACGGTATGGCCGGTGTGCAGCATTCCATGGCATCCATTGACCTTGTGAAAGAAACTGTATTAGAACTTCGCGATACCATGGCTATGCTTACTCAAAAAACAGCAGATATAGGCAAGGTCATGTCAGTTATTAATGAAGTGGCTGACCAAACGAATTTACTTGCTTTGAATGCGGCCATTGAGGCGGCAAGAGCGGGCGAAGCTGGCAGAGGTTTTTCTGTGGTGGCTGATGAGGTGCGTAAATTGGCTGAAAAAACCATTGTGGCCACCAGAGAAGTGGAAGACGCCGTAGTAAGTATTAGAGAAGAAGCAGAACGCAATGTGCGCGCGGTGGAAAAAGCCGTTGACTATACGGTGGAAAGTTCTGAAAAAGCAACGGATGCGGGTCATTTTATGCAAGAAATTGTAGATGACATGGACAAAACTGCCGGACAATTACATCAAATTGCCACAGCCACCAATGAACAATCAAGCACGAGCAATCAGGCCAATGAAGAATTGCACGCTGTGCAAGATGTTGCCCATGTTACCAGTGACGCCATGCAGCAGTTTTTGCAAATATTAACCAATATTTCTGGCAGTGCTAAGGAATTGGAAATTATTGTAAATGCTTTAAATACTGGAGAACTTGAAGGTGCCACTTCGGCTGATAAGTTTATTGTTTGGAATAAGAAATTTGAGCTTGGCATTGACCTTGTGGACAGGCAACATAAAAGACTTTGCGATCTCATAAATAATTTATATACTGCCATGCAAAAAAATGAAGGAAAAGAGTCTCTTGTAAGAATTTTTAAAGAGCTTGGAGACTATACTGTGCAGCATTTTAGTGATGAAGAAAAACTTTTTGATGCTCACAATTATCCGGCTTCGGCACAGCACAAAAAAGCGCACAAAGCCTTTGTGGCAAAGCTTGTGCATTTTAAAGAGCAAGCAGAAAGCGGGCATGCCATGCTTGGAGTTGAGCTTTTGGAATTCTTGAAAGATTGGCTTTTAAAGCATATTTTGGCCACAGATAAGCTCTATGTGTCTTGCGTGAAAGGTGAAAAATAGGCTACTAAAAAAATGTCCCACTACAGGACGTAGCATCAAGCGTTATCTAAAATTGCCCACAGGACGTGGGTAAGCCGCGCAGCGGAGCTTGCCTTAAGGAGTCATTAGTGACGTGATGGTAAAATATTTTTTTTCGTGGCAGGGGGCACAAGAGCCTTATGCTGCCTTAAAAAAACAATTTTCCTTGTATTTGGCACTTTTTGAATAGCCCAGTTGTACTGATGAATTAATATTTTTTGTCTAAAAAATAAATATAAACAGAGTTTTAATATATTATTTTAAACTTAAAAAAGGAATGTATTATGTCTGACACCACTGATACAAAGACGACCCAAGGTCTTGATGTGCAAGAAAGCCAAGACTCTGCCATAGCTCTTGAGCAAAGCCAAGAAATTGAAGCTATTTATGCCGGAATTGACCTTGCCGACCCAGCCCTTGATGTGAATTATGGCGTGGGAACTATGCAAAATATATCTGCTTTTTCTCAAGATTTGCTCACAAAAGTTCAAGCCAAAGATTCCGGCGAAGTGGGCGAGCAATTGACCAATCTCATGCTTAAAGTTAAAGATCTTGATGTGGCAGAAATGAATAATGAGCCGGGATTTTTGGAAAAAATACCTGTAATCGGTTCTTTTTTTAATTCTGTAGAAAAAACCGTTGCCAAATTTTCTACTTTAGCCGAGCAAGTGGACAGCATAAGCCATACACTTGATGTTTCCATGCAAGGCCTTATGCAAGATGTAGAAATGTTAGAAAATCTTTATAAGCATAATGAAAGTTTTCATCATGACCTTGCCTTGCATCTTGAAGCAGGCAGGCGCAAGATTGAAGAAGCCCGCAGCCAAGAATTACCCAAAATTCAAGCAGCAGCCGAAGCGTCTAATGATGCGCTTGATGCACAAAAAGTACGTGACTTTGCAGAACAAATCAATCGCTTTGAGCGTCGTTTGCACGATCTTGACGTTTCGCGCACCATAACCATACAAATGGCACCACAAATACGCCTTATTCAATCAAATAATAGGGCGCTTGCGCAAAAAATCCAAACCAGCATTTTGACCACTATCCCCATATGGAAAAATCAAATGGTATTAGCGCTTTCCCTACAGGGACAACGCAATGCCACGGCTTTGCAAAAAGAAGTTGCCGATACTACTAATGAACTTTTGCGCAAAAATGCTGCAATGTTAGAGCAAAGCGCCATAGCCACAAGCCACGAAGTGGAACGTTCCTTAGTGGATGTGGAAACCTTGCGTGATGTGCATGCAAAGCTCATCAATACCATTGACGAAACTTTGCGCATTGCCCAAGAAGGGCGGCAAAAACGCTTGGATGTGGAAAAAGA
>CAYJHG010000071.1:0-6956 GCA_964369535.1 uncultured Desulfovibrionaceae bacterium | reverse complement strand
GCATGGCAAGCACGCTGTATTCATCGGGGCGTAAAAGAATTTGTTGGAACATGGCGTCGGCGATGCGGTCTTTAATGAGCAATTTGCCAGCAGGAACTTTACCGTCATGCTTTGCCCATACTTCGTCTTCGGTAATGGTCACGTCGCCAAATTCAGCGGCGGCCAGTTCATAACCCCAAGTACGGAAGGCGCCTTCGGTAAACTTCATGATATTGCCCTTATGCACAAGGGTAACGCTATCGCGATTATTTTTTATTGCATATTGAATGGCTTGGCGCACAAGACGTTGAGTGCCTGTTTTACTGATGGGCTTAATGCCTATGCCTGAATCGGTACGCACATCACGACCGGCCAATTTTTTGATAAGCGCCATAACTTCGGCAGCTTCAGAAGATCCTGCTTCCCATTCTATACCGCAGTAAACATCTTCGGTATTTTCGCGGAAAATGACCATATCTACTTTTTCAGGAGCTTTTACAGGCGATGGAACCGGCGAAAAATATTGCACAGGGCGCACGCAAGCATAAAGGTCTAAAAGCAAGCGCAGGGAAACATTGATACTGCGAAACCCTTTACCTACTGGTGTGGTCAAAGGCCCTTTAATGGCTACGCGGTATTTTTTAATGGCTTCAAGGCTTTCATCTGGCAAGTAGTTTCCGGTTTTTTCAAAAGCTTTTTCACCGGCAAGCACTTCTAACCATTCAATTTTCTTTTGCCCACCGTAGGCTTTTTCCACCGCTGCATCAAGTACCATTTGTGCGGCAAACCAAATGTCTGGTCCAATGCCATCACCGGGGAAATAGGGGATAATGGGATTATTTGGGGTTGTAATAGTGCCGTCTGCATTAAATGTGATTGCCTCACCCATGATGTACTCCTTCGAGATAATTATTTTTTTCACTAGTCAATGTTGCTTGTTCACTCAACCAACATCTTCCTAAAATTTTTTTACACAAAGACATTACAGAGGGTGCCGAAACACCCTCTATAGGTATTAGAAAAATTTCTTAAAACAGCATGCCGCCTGGCAGGCCAACTTTCATGACGTATTTGAAAAAAGTAAAATAAACAAGCGTAATAATGGCAGAAGAAATCATTGACTTCAGCCAATATTCAGGCCCCTTTACCAAGGTAATAATAATGGCCACCGAAATAAATCCGCCAAAAATATAACCGGTAACATAAATGAGCCCGCATAAAATCATAATTATGGCATTAAGCGTAATGCCCATTTTAATAACTTCACCACTCAAAGCTTTAACATTGCGACCAAAAAGTGCATTTACCAACCAAATGGTGCACAATATGGTGTGAAGTATACATGTGGTGTAAGGAAATGTTCGAGGCGTTGGCCAACCATATGAATATACATCAATCCAAACCGGAATGAGGTAAAAAATGGTAAAAAGGCAAGATACAAGTGAAAATGCCGCCAGCATTACTTCTAAGTAGCCATACTCTTTATCGCGAAAAGATTTTACGGGACCATCTGCAGTGGTAGTAGCTTCCATATGATAAACTCCCAAATATACGCATTGGGAGGGGAAGCCCCCTCCCTAACATTAATAAAACGCTATTATTTTCTAATGACGTTGCCTTCGGCATCAATACGACCAAGATCCATCAAAACTTTACGGAAAGTTTGCGCACCCTTTTCAAGGTCAGCATGGAGCTGGTCACCGGTTTGCACATAACTAGTTAAATAAATCTTAGATACAGCATCACGGAAAACCTTGCTCTTGGTGGCTTCAGTAAACGCACTGATAAGCTTTTCGCGTACTTCTTCAGGAATGCCCTTTGGAGCTACGATAATATAAGGAGATTCACCAAGTTGTAACTCAGGATAACCTATATCTGCTAAAGTTGGAACACCTGGGTAAATAGGTGTTTGCATGTAATCGAGCAAGGGCTTACATGTGCCTTGGTCCACGTGGATAGTTTGGCTACCAGAACCTGCATAGGCGTCAATTTGACCACCGAGCAAAAGCTTCATGGCTTCAGTGCCACCGCTTGTGGGGATAATGTTCCACTTAAGGTCTTCTTTCATAGCAATATAGGCCATGATAAGGGCGGTGTTATCCATGTGGCTTGAAGTGGCAATTTTAAGTTTGCCGGGCTTGGCTTTAGCCATTTCTACAAATTCTTTCCAAGTATTGGCAGGGTGATCTTTACGAACCACAAGAGCTGCCGTTGGCGAACCAATAGACAAAAGGAATTCTAAATCCTTAAAAGCATCATATGGCAATTTGAATTGCATGGGAGCGTTGATAACAGTTGTGGATTTTACAACACCCAAGGTATAACCATCTTTAGGAGCCTTGCTCACTGCAGCAGCAGCAATGGTTGCTGTGGCACCTGGGCGCTCTTCAATAACAATGGATTGCTTTAAAAGAGGTTCAGCAGCAGTTACAAGTGCTTGTGCAGATATATAAGATGAACCACCGGTTTTATATCCATTAAGCAATTTAATGGGACCTGTGGGGAAATCTGTTGCAGCTTGTGCTACAGCACCACAAAATACAATTCCAACACCAAGGGCTAGCACAGACAAAGTTTTTTTACACTGTGTAAAATAAGACATGTTTCATTCCTCCAAACTATGGTTAAAATTTAAGCTTCTTTTTGATGAGTTCGTCAACGATACCATCAGTAATATGCTCTTTCTTTAGCATTTCTTCTTCGGTTAAAATATTCTTTTCCGTTGAGGAAACGTCAGCATTTTCCATCTGTTTTACTAATACTTCTGCTTCTTCTTCATCTTCCACTTTTGGCTTCAATATTTGCATAATGGGAGCCCAAAGTAAGAGCAGCACAAGGAAAGCCCAAAGAACTGCTGCAATGGGAGAAGTGAACAAGGGCATTATATTTCCCCCTTCAATTTGAAGGGCTTGACGGAAATTCTTTTCCAATATGGGTGTTAAAATAAAAGCAATGAGCACAGGACTTACTGGGAAGCCAAAAAGACGCATCATAAAGGCAAGCAAACCAGCGCCAAGCATAACCATAATATCTATGAAACTATGGTGAATAGCAAAGGTACCTGTAAAGCATAAGAAGAAGATGGCACCAAACAAAATGCCACTGTCTATTTTATACAAGGCTGCAGAAAAATACTTAATACAGAACTTACCAATGGGATACAGCAAGAAAGCAGATATTATAAGACCAATAAACACAGCATAAATAATGGGGCCGTGCTCTTCAAAAATACGAGGCCCTGGAACAATACCGTGCATAAGCAAAGTGCCGTACAAAATAGCCGCTGTGGAACTGCCGGGAATACCAAGGGTAAGCATGGGAATAAGAGCCGGACCACATGTGCCATTATTACCTGTTTCACAGGCCATAATACCTTCGATACTGCCCTTGCCGTATTCGTCAGGATTGCTAGACGTACGCTTGGCAAGACCATAACACGTAAAAGCAGCAGCCGTGGAACCAAGACCCGGCAATGCACCGATAATACCACCGATGACAGCCGATTGCACAACCACGCGCCAGTGCTTCATGGCGGTGAAAAAGCCTAAGCCTTCGTTGGTAAGAGTAAATTCTTCTTTCTGTTCTTCCAACTCTTTATTCTTTTTAGCCAAGCGTTTTTTAATGTGCTCAGCGCGACTGCGAATCATGGAGAACACAATTTCTGGCAAGGCAAAAAGACCCACCAAGAATGGAATAAGCTCAAAACCGTCACTCATTTGATATACAAATACAAGACGGTTGGTGCCTTCCACAGGATCTAAGCCAATATAGGTTAAGGCCGCGCCAATACAGGCTGCAATAAAACCTTTAACCTTATTTTTACCAAGACTTACAATAATAACAGAAAGGGCAAGCACCACAAGGGGTACCATTTCCACAGGGCCAATTTTCAATGCCAAAGCTGCAACCATGGGGGTAAAGAGCACCAAAAGCAAAGTGCCTATAAGGTCACCACACACCGATGCCGTAAGGGCAGCATCAAGAGCTATACGCGCCTTACCCGCTTTGGCCAGCGGGTAGCCGTCAAGGAGCGTTGCGGCAGCCTCCGGTGTTCCCGGTGTTGCAATCAAAATAGCACTGATGGACCCCCCATACACACCCCCTTTATACACACCGAGCAAAAAAGAAATCCCCGTAATGGGATTTAAGCCAATGGTAAAAGGTGTTGCAAGCGCAATGGCCATAGAAGGGGATAAACCAGGCAGACAGCCAATAAAAACGCCACACACCAAACCCAAGGCGATGGCAATCATATTAGCAATAGTCATTAGGTTATCAAAACCAGCCAAAACAGATTCAATCATGCTTATCTCCTCATGGACACATTTGAAATTGAGAAATCTATACACATCACTTCTTGCAAAAAACCTCAAACCTACTTTAAGGGCACGCAAAAAGTTCACCAGCCCTAATAGTACAAAAAGTGTGCCAATTTTTTTTCAAATAATTTTATGAGAAAAAGCACTTTTTATGTTTCAAAGCGTTTCTTAAGCAAAAAAAAAGATACATTTCGTATCAAAAGAAACATAAAGCACTTTTTTTCACAATAACAAGGAAGCATACTCAACGTAAAACACGCACCATGTCTCATTTTATAAAAACTTGAAACACGATAATACCGTAATTTTACGGCATTTATTCACTAAAAGCACCTTTTCCCTAACGCAATGAAACATAAAAGAATTAAATATGAAACGTTTTATTGCCATTTGTTTCTTTTTGCGATAAATCTTTTGCAACACAGTTTCTTTGTATTTTCTTACATGTTTTTTTAATAAGCTATTAAGCCTTTTTGGAGTATGCCTCACTCATGTCACACAAATCTTTGCACACAGGGCACTATACATTTGGCATATTTCTTTCCGTGCCCATTATTCACGATTTTATTAATGAATACAACAAAACAAGCCCTAATACCGTGCTTTCATCCAGCGCTAACTTCGACGAGGCTTTAGAGCAAGCTCGCATTTGGGAAGAACAAGGCGTTGATGTATTTATCAGTAGGCGTGGAACGGGAGATCTTTTACGCAAAAATTGCTCCACCCCTGTTTTAATTTTACCAAGGCCAGGTCTTGATATTACCGACAGCATACGCCATGCCTGCCCCAAGGGCTCACGGGTTCTTGTACCGGCTTTTTTAGAACCCTATGCCGACCTTGAACAGATGGAAGAACTCATCGACATCCCCATTTTGCAACAAGTCTATACCGATTTTCACGAACTGGAAGCCTTGGTACGCCGCAGTGCCAAACTTGGTATTGATTTTGTTGCCGGCGGCAATGCCACCAAAAGACTGGCACAAAAATACGGCATACCCTTTGTGTTTCTTGCACCTTCGCGCGAGCAATTCTTTTCCATTGTAGAAAGTGCACAAAACGTGGCAAAGTTTAACCATGAAAAAGAGTCCATGATTGCGGAAATGCAAGGTATTATGGACTCCATGAACGACGCTTTTTTAAGTGTGGCGCCAAATGGAACCATACTTGGTTGTAATAGCCAAGCTTTAAGGCTTTGGGGCATAAGAAAAAGATCGCAATTCATAAACACCTCTATTTTCCCGTATATTCCCCATAAAATATTCGATGCCCTTATGAGTGAATCGGGCACTCATGACGAAAGAGTTATAGACATAAAAGACACGCAACTCATCATGAGCACACGTTTTATTATGCGCAACAGCAAAATATCACGTATTCTTATGACTTTACGCAAAACTCACGACATTATACGTCAAAGTGGTTCCATACGCTCTGCCATTTCGCGCGGCTTTGAAACACATTATCGCTTAAGAGACATGGTTCATAAAAGCCCCATCATACGGCAAATCTTAGAACTTTGTAAAACTTATGCAAAAATAGACTCTTCTGTGCTCATTTATGGTGAAACAGGTACAGGTAAAGAAATCCTTGCTCAAGGCATTCATAACCAAAGCAAAAGACGCAAAAATCCTTTTGTGTCCATCAACTGTGCTGAACTTCCGGAACCACTACTAGAAAGTGAACTTTTTGGCTATGATGAAGGAGCGTTTACAGGATCGCGCAAAGGCGGCAAAGCGGGATTTTTTGAACTGGCGCACGGTGGTACCATTCTTTTGGATGAAATAGACTCCGCATCCCCCCTTGTGCAAAGCAAACTTTTGCGCGTATTACAGGAAAAGGAAATCATGCACATTGGCGGTAAGCGTAAAATTCCGGTGGATGTGCGCGTTATTGCCACTTCAGGGCGCGATCTTTGGGAGCAAGTGTGTCTTAGCGCATTTCGCAAAGACCTCTTTTTCCGCCTGCATGTTCTTTCCTTAAGCATTCCCCCTTTGCGCGAAAGAACCGAAGACATAGAAAACTTACTGCCGCATTTCATATCACACCACATACAACACACAGATATTAAAGTTAAAAATCTTTCTAAGGAACAAGTTAAGCTTTTGCAATCTTACGCTTGGCCCGGCAATGTGCGACAATTGCAACATTTTGCAGAACGCTTTGTTTTATTTTCCTCATTTATGGACGATCCCTTCACTCATCTATATAATGAACTACACAATATAAGCTATTATGCTCAAGCGCACTCTGTGCCAAGCCAAGCACATCACCCTTTGGGACAAGACATGTATGCAACCAAAAGTTTGCTACATAATCCTTATGCTTTACCCCAAGACCCCCTACCTCATCCCTCATATAATTTTGCTACCACAAGCGGAACCACTGCCGATTTCTCAGAGATGAGTCTTAATAATAAAAAAGCATTAGACGACCCGCAAATGTTACAATTGGCCTTAAAACAAGCTCAATATTCCAAAAAAAAGGCTGCAGAGTTTTTAGGAGTAAGCCGCAGCACCCTTTGGCGAAAATTACGCCAATACAACATAGCTTAAGCTTATTACCTTAGCAAAGATTCTAGCTAAGAGCCTACATTGCCCCTATACCCAACACATACTCTGAGACCTCTGCATAATTATGCAGAGGTCTCAGAGTGCTGAC